>NZ_CAQLEL010000140.1:0-20747 GCF_948826705.1 uncultured Ligilactobacillus sp. | reverse complement strand
GTACCTGTAGCTAAATTAGTTCAAGGTGAACGGCAAAAGCTCTTACATTTAGCAAAGAATCTGCATAAGCGTGTGATCGGGCAAGATGAAGCTGTTGATGCGGTCTCAAATGCGGTCTTGCGTTCCCGTGCTGGGTTACAAGACCCATCTAAACCTTTGGGCTCATTTATGTTTTTAGGGCCAACTGGAGTCGGTAAAACTGAATTGGCTAAAGCATTAGCTGAAGATCTCTTTGATTCCGATAAGCATATGGTTCGGATCGATATGTCAGAATATATGGAAAAAGCCAATGTTTCCCGCTTGGTCGGAGCTGCTCCAGGGTATATCGGTTATGAAGAAGGTGGACAATTGACCGAAGCTGTTCGCCGTAATCCATACACGATCGTATTATTTGATGAGATCGAAAAAGCTCATCCCGACGTCTTTAATATCTTGTTGCAAGTTTTAGATGATGGACGTTTGACTGATGGACAGGGACGAACGGTCGATTTTAGAAATACGATCTTGATCTTAACGTCTAACTTAGGTTCAGAGATCTTATTGAATGATTTAGAAGCTGACGATAAGATCTCACCTGAGGCTAAAAAACAAGTATTAGATGTCGCTAAGGCCCACTTTAAGCCTGAATTTCTCAATCGGATCGATGATATCATCATGTTCTCACCATTGTCGTTAAATGCTATTGGAAAGATCGTGGATAAATTCGTCGCGCAACTATCAAAACGCCTTGAAGAACAAGAGATCAGTTTGACGATCAGTGATAGTGCACGGCAATGGTTGGCTCAAAAAGGGTATGATCCCGCTTATGGGGCCCGTCCACTGCAACGATTCATCACTAACCAAGTCGAAACACCATTGGCACGTGAGATCATTTCAGGTGAGATCTTACCACACAGTAAAGTTGAGATCGATCTAAAGGATGGGAAATTAGTCTTTAATAAGACAGTTATTGAATAACAAAAAAACCGAGGCTACAAATAGTCTCGGTTTTTATTACTTATCAGTTTTTGGTGCCTTTTTTGGGGTTTTAACAAAAGCGAGTAGGCAATTTACGGCGATAAAGCCACCGACCATTGCGATCAGACCGCTTTGGAGTGGTTCAAAGGGACTACCAGAAAGTGCAGAGAGCACATAACCGATAACTTCACCGTAGATAAAGCCCCAAAAAAGAATTGTAAGTTGTTTAGCCATTTGACAACACCTCGCATTCTCACTAAGTAGTTTAGCACAAAGAATTTTAATTTACAACGGATGGCTAGGGGGCAATTTTTATAGACTGTCGCAGTTATCTGGACGGCATTTTCCACACTGAGATAAAAAGGCGAACGTATTTTTGAAAAGACACGGACAAATTTGTATAATTAAAGCAAAGATATTTATTTAGAAAGGTGGCGGTCGTTTTGTTTGCTCCATTACAAGTTATCAGTGCTAACAGTTTGTTAAAGAGCACTTTGCGTATCGAAGATTATGTCAAACGTGCTGCCGATTTAGGATACCAAAGTTTAGTTTTAAGTGATATCGATGTGATGTATGGTGTCCTTGATTTTTATCATGCCTGTCAAAAATACCAGATCAAGCCAATTTTTGGGTTAACATTAGAATTTGAAAATGATGCAAAACTGTTATTGATCGCCAAAAATAACACGGGCTACCACAATTTACTCAAATTGTCTTCGCTAAAAATGACCACGTTCAAGCAAGAACTCCCAGATTTAGAAGAATTTTTAAAGGCGGTCATGACCTATAGTCAAGATCTCTTTATCATCTCACCTGCTAAGGAAAGCTTATTATTAAAATACTACGAACAAGCTGGTGAGATCTTGGAGAACTTGAAACAGACAAAGACTGCTGGGATCTACTTAGGGATCGATCCGCTCTTATCTAAACAAGAATTATTAGCGATCAAATTATTAGCACAGCAAACGCAGACAGCCTTGATCGCTGCCAGTGCAGTTCACTATTTAGAACCAGCCGATTATTTTGAAGTCAAAGTTTTGCGGGCGATCGGAGAAGCAGAGAAGTTAAGTGGAGCCTGGAATAAGAAAAATACTTTAGGCAAAAACTATCTCAAAGAGATCAGTCAATATCACGAAGAATATCAGACTTTAGGATTAAAAGAAGCATTAGATGTAAATGCTAGGCTGTGTGATCTGGCACAAGTGACACTAGATTTTCCTAAGACTAAATTGCCTCACTTTAAGACGCCTAATGGGATGAGTGCTAAAGCTTATTTACAAAAACTTTGTCAAGAGGGGTTGCGTCAACGATTAGTAGCTGATCAGATAACCGAGACCAAGCCGTATTTTGATAGGTTGAAGCAAGAATTAGCTGTGATCGATGCGATGGGCTTTGATGATTATTTTTTGATCGTTTGGGACGTAACTAATTATGCGCACAACAACCATATCAGGATCGGGCCAGGGCGAGGATCGGCAGCTGGGTCGTTGGTTTCATATGTTCTAAAGATCACTGATGTCGATCCTTTACGGTATGGCCTATTATTTGAACGTTTCTTAAACCCAGAACGAGCTCAAATGCCAGATATCGATCTAGATATTCCAGATGCTAAACGTGATCAGATCATCAAATATGTTCACCAAAAGTACGGACACGAACATATGGCTCAGATCATAACCTTTGGAACTTTGGGGGCACGCCAAGCGATCCGCGATGTTGCCCGCGTCATGGGGTTGACGAGTTTTGAGATCGATGAATGGTCAAAAGCATTGCCTCATAAGTTCAAATTGACCTTAAAAGAGGCATATCAGGGATCACAAAAGGTCAAAAATTTGATCGCTGATAGTCAAAGAAACGAATTGTTGTTCAAAACAGCGCTTAAATTAGAGGGGCTACCGCGTCATTATTCGACGCATGCTGCAGGGGTGATCTTGAGTGATGAGGTCTTGAGCGACTTGATCCCGGTTCAATTAGGGACCGATCAGATCTTATTATCACAGTTTGCTAAAGGTCAAGTTGAAGAAGCTGGTCTATTGAAGATCGACTTTTTAGGCTTACGGAATTTGACGATCTTAGATAATGCGCTTAAATTTGTCCGCAATGGTTACCAAGAAAACTTAGATCTAAAACAGATCTCTTTAGATGATCCTTTGACTTTACGACTCTTTCAAGCAGGACAGACAAATGGTATCTTTCAATTTGAATCGACGGGGATCAAAAATGTTTTACGGCGTCTACATCCAACTTCATTTGAAGATGTTGCTGCGGTCAATGCTTTATATCGTCCAGGACCGATCGGAAATATCGATGAATTTATTGCGCGTAAACATGGGGCAAATCCTGTTAGCTATCCAGAAAAAAGTTTAAGACCGATCCTAGCTAAAACCTATGGGATCATGGTCTACCAAGAACAAGTCATGCAAGTTGCTTCAGCGATGGGGGGCTTTAGTTTAGGTGAAGCCGATCTCTTGCGGCGAGCGATCAGTAAGAAAGATCAATTGAAGATCGATAAATTGCAAGAGCGTTTTGTCATGGGAGCTAAGGCCAAAGGGTATGCAGTTGCTAGTGCGCTAGAGGTCTATGAGTACATGAAACGCTTTGGTAATTACGGTTTCAACCGGTCACACGCAGTTGCATACTCTAAAATGGCGTTTGAGTTGGCTTATCTTAAGAGCCATTATCCTGCTGCTTTTTTTGCTGCTTTATTGAATTCAGTGATCGGAAATGATAGCAAGTTAAAAGAATATCTAGGCGAGATGCGCCAATTCAAGTTACAAGTTGCTGGTCCAGATATCAACACTAGTCAGCTCTATTTTTCACTCAAGGACAAAAAAGTCGTCTTTGGTCTAGGATCGATCAAAACTTTACGAGGTGATCTGGTCAAAGCAATCTTACAAGAGCGCCGACAAAACGGTATTTTCAAGAGCTTAGCCGATCTTATTCGTCGTTTGGATAAAAAGCTCTTAAAAGAAGAACAACTCAAAGCTTTGATCTATGCTGGTGCCCTCGATCAAATAGAACCAGATAGGAGCAAGCTATTAGCACAATTACCGATGGTGTTGAGCAATATCGCTTTGAGTGGTGAAAATCAGACTTTGTTTGAGATGTTAGCGCCTAAAGAAGAAAAAGTGGCTGAAACGTTCTCAGCGGCTGAGCTTTTAGAAAAGGAATTTTATTACTTAGGGACGTATTTGTCGGGACATCCAGTCGAGAAATATGCTTGGTTACGTCAAAGGCAACACGCAAAATTATTAGCGGAACTTATACCAAATGAAAATGTCAAGACGATCGTTTACATTAGAAATAAGCGAGTGATCCGAACTAAAAAAGGCGAGCAGATGGCCTTTTTGCAAGTTGCTGATGAAAGTGGTGAAACTGAATTGGTGATCTTTCCGCGGGAGTATCGACGTTTTGTTGCTTTATGTGAACCTCAAAATATCTTACTAGTAAGTGGGAAAGTTGAGTTGCGTAATGAAAGAAAGAGTATCTTAGTTTCAGATATGGTCGCTGCAACTGATATCAAAGAGCAATATTACTATTTACGTTTAGAAAGATCATTAGCAAAGGGTACACGCCAGCAACTTTGGCGGATCTTGCGGGCCCATCATGGAGATGTTCCTGTGATCTTGTTCGAAGAAAATGAGAATAGGAAAATAATTTTGCAAGAAAATTTATGGTTACGCCCAGATGAAAGTACGAAAGAAGCGCTAACAACCTTATTAGGTAGCAAAAATGTCGTTTTGAAGTAATGAAAATTTATGAAAACTGCTTTTAAATTATTGGTGAAAATACAATTTTTTACAAGACAACGGCGCTCAAAAGTGATAAGATTACATTTGGAGAATGTAGTACTACAATTATTACTTGAGGTGAAGAAATGAAACGCATTGGTATTTTAACAAGCGGTGGCGATGCCTCCGGGATGAACGCTGCTGTACGTGCGATTGCTCGTTCCGCTATGAATGCGGGCCTTGAAGCCTATGGTGTCAACTATGGTTACAAGGGTCTTGTTGAAGGTAACATCTTCAAGATGGAATCTTCCCAATTGGACGGTATCATCAATCGTGGTGGCACTATTCTTTACTCTGCACGTTTCCCAGAATTTGCAGAAGAAGAAGTACAATTAAAAGCGATCGAACAACTTAAAAAGTTTGGGATCGATGCTTTAGTTGTTATTGGTGGCGACGGTTCTTACCACGGTGCTTTGAAACTTACAAAGCATGGCTTTAACTCGATCGGTGTTCCAGGAACGATCGATAACGATATTCCAGGAACTGATTTCACGATCGGTTTTGATACGGCTGTCAACGTAGCAACTGATGCTTTAGATCGCATCAATGATACAGCAACATCACACCAACGTGTCTTTGTTGTTGAAGTTATGGGTCGTGGCGCTGGAGATATTGCATTATGGTCTGGGATCGCAGCCGGAGCAGATGCAATCGTTATTCCAGAACGCGATTATGACGTCAAAGCAATTGCTGATAAGTTGACTAAGAACCGTGAACAAGGTAAAGATCACGGCTTGATCGTCTTGGCTGAAGGTGTGATGTCTGCTAAAGACTTCAAAGAAGAACTTGATAAGCATGGTGATTTTGATAGTCGTGCAATTACTTTGGGCCACGTTCAACGTGGTGGCGTACCAACTGCTAAAGACCGCGTGTTAGCTAGTCGCTTTGGTGATTATGCTGTCCGATTATTGCTTGAAGGCAAGGGTGGTTTAGCTATCGGTATTCGCGACAACCAACTTGTCGCAACTGATATCATTGATACTTTAGAAAACCACAAGCATGTGACAGACGTGTCATTGCTTGACTTGAACGAACGTTTGAGCTTCTAAAGTAGCAATTTATAGGTGGAGTTGAAACTACCTTAACAGGTAACTGTTTAAACTTTTGATATTTCAACGTAAAATGCAGAGCATTTAAGATTTTCAAAGGAGAGAATTAACTCATGAAAAAGACCAAGATCGTAAGTACACTTGGACCAGCTAGTTCAGATTTAGATACAATTTGCAAATTGATCGAAGCAGGCGCTAACGTCTTCCGCTTCAACTTCTCTCATGGTGACCATGAAGAACATTTAGGCCGTATGAACCTTGTGCGTGAAGCTGAAAAGGTTACTGGCAAGATGGTTGGTATCATGCTTGATACAAAGGGTGCTGAAATCCGTACAACTGTTCAACAAGGTGGCAAGCTTCACTTCAACATCGGCGACGAAGTTCGTATCTCTATGGATTCTTCTATTGAAGGTACAAAAGAAAAGATCGCTGTTACTTATGCTGACTTATACGATGATGTTCATGAAGGTGGCCACGTATTATTTGACGATGGCTTGATCGACATGAAGATCGAAAAGAAAGACGAAGCAAACCGTGAATTAGTATGTACAGTTCTTAACGAAGGTACACTTGGTTCACGTAAAGGTGTTAACGCTCCTGGTGTTTCCATCAACTTACCTGGTATCACAGAAAAAGATGCTGACGATATTCGCTTTGGTTTGGATAACGAAATCAACTTTATCGCTGCTTCCTTCGTACGTAAGCCTCAAGACGTTTTAGATATTCGTGAATTATTAGAAGAAAAGAACATGGAACATGTTCAAATCTTCCCTAAGATCGAATCTCAAGAAGGTATCGATAACTTTGATGAAATCTTGAAAGTTTCTGATGGTTTGATGATCGCTCGTGGTGACATGGGTGTTGAAATCCCAGCAGAAAACGTTCCTTTGGTACAAAAATCATTGATCAAGAAGTGTAACGCTGCTGGTAAAGCTGTTATCACAGCTACACAAATGCTTGATTCTATGCAAGAAAACCCACGTCCTACACGTGCTGAAGCTTCTGACGTTGCTAACGCTGTGTTTGATGGTACAGATGCAACAATGCTTTCTGGTGAATCTGCAAACGGTGACTACCCAGTTGAAGCTGTTGCAACAATGGCTCGTATCGACGTTAAAGCTGAAAATGCATTACGTCAACACAAGTCATTCTCATTGAATGAATTTGACAAGACAGATGTTACAGAAGCAATTGGCCGTGCCGTTGCTGAAGCAGCTGACAACTTGAACATCAAGACGATCGTTGCTGCTACAAAATCTGGTCACACAGCTCGTATGATCTCCAAGTACCGTCCAGATGCTGACATTTTGGCAGTTACATTTGACGAACGTACACGCCGTGGCTTGTCTGTAAACTGGGGTGTATTCCCTGTTGTTGCCGAAACACCAGGTTCAACAGATGAAATGTTCAACTTAGCAACAGAGAAAGCTAAAGAAGCTGGTTTTGCTAAGGAAGGCGATTTGATCTTGATCACAGCTGGTGTTCCAGTTGGTGAAAAGGGTACAACTAATGTTATGAAGATCCAATTGATCGGTTCTAAATTAGTTGAAGGCCAAGGTGTTGGTGACGAAACTGTTATCGGCAAAGCTGTTGTAGCTACATCTGCTGCTGAAGCTAATGAAAAAGCTGTTGAAGGTGCAGTTCTTGTAACAAAGACAACTGACAAAGACTACTTACCAGCTATCGAAAAGGCATCTGCTTTGATCGTTGAAAACGGTGGTTTAACATCACATGCTGCTGTTGTAGGTATCTCAATGGGTATTCCTGTTGTTGTTGGCGCTACAAACGCAACTGAATTGATCGCTGACGGTGAAGTTGTAACAGTTGATTCTCGTCGTGGTATCGTTTACCACGGTGCTTCAAATGCACTTTAAGCCGAACGCTTAAATTTAAGATAAATAACTAGTTATCGGACCCGCTTCGTTTGAGGCGGGTCTTTTTTGTACTTAAAAATTTGGAGAAATATAATGATCAAGAAGCGTGGCTTATATCAGCGGTTTAGCTGAGATCGTCGATTAACTTGACGTTGCAGATAAAATTTTAGCAGAAGATATCAGTAGTATGATCCAACCCTATATTTTAGGAATAACATATGCAGAATTAGAAAGTATATATCAACTTTATCCAGCTAGCTTTTTGTGCTATGCTAAAATTATTTGTGGTAGATATATAATTGCTAGGAGTTGGAAAGATGAGCAAGAAGATCGTTTTTGGTCCAAAAAAAGATTTTATTTGGATCGATATCAAAAAAGATGATGAAAATGTGGTCCAGGAGTTAAAAAAACAAGCCAAGCTCGATAAAGAACTATTGGGTTATGCTCTTGATGAACACGAAAATGCTCACGTGGAATATGATGCTGAAGAGGAGCTATTGTTGATCGTTTTTAATGTGATCAAAAAACACAGTGAACGCTATGAAACGACACCTGTGGCTTTTATCGTCAAGCAAAATGAGTTGTACAGTTTTACGACAGCTAAAACAGCTTATGTGACTGAGTTCATTGAAGGGTTGATCACACGTCAGCCTAATCTCAGTCGCTTGAGTTTGATCTTTAAGACGCTTTATCAGATCGTGGGAGTATTTTTCCCAGTGATCAAAGAGATCGATAAAAAACGTTTAGCTTTGACAGAAAAATTAAAAACTAAAACGACTAACCGTAATTTGTTGGAGCTTTCAGATCTAGGAATGGGCTTAGTCTATTTAGTCAATTCAACACAACAAAATTCATTACTACTGGCACAATTAAAAAAGCTCTCACTTTATCGCTATCTGACAGAAAATGAACAAGAAGAGCTGGAAGATGTTGAGATCGAAGCTGATCAGTTGGTGGCGATGGCTAATTTATCCGATCAGATCTTAGGCCAGATCTCGGAGACATATAATAACTTGTTGAATAACAATTTAAATGACACGATGCGTTTATTGACGATCTGGTCATTATTATTGACGGTCCCGACCATTGTGACAGGCTTTTTTGGAATGAATGTTTTATTACCGTTTAAAGATAGTCCATTTGGCTGGCTCATAATTATTTTTATCAGTATGTTTTTATCGATCGGACTGTTAGTGACGATCTTAAAACGCATAAAATGAGGTGGGAATATGCAGACTATTTTTATGGTAGAAGATGATGCAACGATCATTCAAGTTGTCAGTGAAAAATTGAATTCTTGGGGGTATGATTGTAAAGGTGTGACTGATTTTCAAAATGTGTTAAGTGAATGTTTAGAACTTGCTCCACAATTGGTCTTGTTGGATATTTCATTGCCTTATTTTAATGGCTTTCATTGGTGCCAAGAGATCAGAAAACATTCGCAAGTGCCGATCATTTTTATCTCATCAGCTGCTGATCAAATGAATCAGATCATGGCGATCAATTTAGGTGCCGATGATTTTATCGTCAAACCGTTTGATCTCAATTTATTAGTGGCTAAGATCCAAGCACTATTACGGCGAAGTTACCAGTACAATCAGGTACAGACAGTCGATACCTATGCTTTACAAGGGTTTACTTTTACGCCCGAGGAAAACATGATCGCAAATGCTGAGAGTAAGTTGAATCTATCACCCAATGAAACTAAGATCTTGGTTATTTTATTACGTGAACGTGGTCAGATCGTTTCAAAGACGCAGATGGTCGAAGCACTATGGCAAGCCGATGACTTTATCGATAGTAATACGTTAGCGGTCAACATCACTCGGATCCGTAAAAAATTAGCCTCAGTCGGGATCAAGGATCTGATCCAAACGGTCAAGGGAAAGGGGTATTTGATCGAGAATGAAACAAGTGCTTAAATTGACCAAAGCTTTTATCTGGGAGCATAAAGCGATCTATCTAGTATGGTTATTATTACTGGGAACACAAAGTCTGGTGTTATACCTATATGATCAGACTCAAGCGATCTTAGGCGACACGCTATTGTTTAGCTGTTTGATCATTTTTAGTTATACGTTAGTTGCTTTTAGTCGGTGGCAAAGAAAGCTCAAGCAGTTACAACTCTTACAAACTAATTTTTCACATGAGCTTTTACCCTCAAGTAGCAGTCAAGTAGAAAGGCTTTATCAGCAGATCGCTGAAGAATTAGAGCAAAAATTAGTAGCAGAATTAGAACATAGCCGTTTGAAAAAACAGGAGATGTTAGAAGATTTTGGCATTTGGTTACATCAAGTCAAAACACCAGTATCGGCTTTAGATCTTTTGATCCAAGCGCAAGGAAACGATCCAAAGATGCGAGCTGAGTTGTTCAAAATAAATGAGTATCTTCAGCTGATGTTAAATTATTTGCGCCAACAGCTGGATAATTCTGATCTCGTTTTTGAGCAAGTTGCTTTAGATCAAGTGATCAAGGAAGTCTTGAAAAAGTATGCACTCTTTTTTGCTCAAAAAGGGCTACGGGTGGAATTTGTCGACCTTGATACCAAAGTCACGACCGATAAGAAGTGGTTGATCTTTATTTTAGAACAATTGATCTTCAATGCGATCAAATATACCAATACTGGAACGATCACGTTTATTTTTAACGGCGATCATTTGGCGATCAAAGATACCGGGATCGGGATCAAGTCACAAGATATTCCCCGTGTCTTTGAAAAAGGTTTTACCGGTTATAATGGACGTCAAGATCAACGAGCAAGTGGACTAGGATTATATTTGAGTCAAAAAGTTGCGCTCAAATTAGGATGTAAACTCGAACTGACTTCTAAAATTGGTCAAGGAACGACGGTCAAAGTTTATTTCCCAAAATATTATAAATAAATTGTTACTTTAACTTTAATGTTATTTAAAAATGGCAACCTTACAATTTTGTAAGGTTGCCATTTATTTTGTAAGTAGGCATAAATGACCGTGCTTGTTATGATTAATATATCAATTAAGACAACGGAGGAAATGATCATGAATGAATTACTAAAGATCGAACACGCACGCAAAGTTTATCAGAGTCGTTTTAAGGGCGTTCAAGTTGAAGCTTTAAAAGATATCCAACTTGAAGTCAATGAGGGCGAATATACAGCAATTATGGGTGAATCCGGTTCTGGGAAGAGTACCTTGTTGAATATGATCGCTACTTTGGATAAACCAACATCAGGTAAATTGTATTTGAATGGTGACGATCTGACACAGATCAAAGAAAAAGCAGCAGCGGCATTTAGACGCGAACATTTGGGATTTGTCTTCCAAGATTTTAACTTATTGGACACGATCTCTGTGAAAGATAATATCTTACTACCATTAGTTTTATCACGTAAAAGTATCAAAGCAGCTAAGCCTAAATTACAAGAATTAGCAGAAAAATTAGAGATCACTGCTTTATTAGAAAAATATCCGTACGAATTATCTGGCGGACAAAAGCAACGTGTGGCAGTCGCTCGGGCGATCATTACCGATCCAGCGCTACTTTTAGCCGACGAACCGACTGGGGCGTTAGATTCAAAGACCTCAGATCAGTTGTTAGATATCTTTGAACAGTTAAATCAAAATGGTCAAACGATCTTGATGGTCACACACAGTTCATTAGCTGCTAGTCGGGCTAAGCGGGTCTTGTTTATCAAAGACGGGATCGTTTATCATCAACTTTATCGGGGTGAACTTGATTCTAAAGCTTTCTTAGAAAAGATCAATATGACGATGGCATCGTTATTGCCACGTTAGTCAGGAGGGATCTGTATGTTTTATGCTAAATTAGCTTTCCAAAATATTCGTAAAAATAAACAGGCTTTTGTACCATTTTTACTGTCGATGATCTTTTTGACGGCCTTAAATACTCTGATGTTGATGGTCGCAAATGACCCAGGTTTAGCTAAACTCCAAGGGGCTGAAGCGATCACCCAACTTTTTGGTTTTGGTTCTGTGATCGTATTGATCTTTTCAGTGGTATTTGCTACTTATACAGAAACGATACTAAACAAACAACGTAAAAACGAACTAGGTCTGTACAATGTTTTGGGGATGGGCAAACGTGAATTATATAAGTTGACCTTCTTTGAAAAAGTGATCAATTTAGTTACTACAGTTGTTTTAGGTATCACAAGTGGCGTGATTTTTTCCCGACTGGCGTACCTGATCATCAAGAAATTGATGGGGATCGGTAATGAATTCAAATTTACTTTGAACACTTCGATCTTGACGCTCACGATCTTATTTATCGCTGGCATTTACGCATGGTTATATTTGATCAACGCTTTTAATATCTTTAAAAGTGATCCGATCGAGTTGTTACATGCTGATCAAAAAGGTGAAAAAGAGCCTAAAGCTAAATGGTTCTTGGCCTTAGTCGGTTTAGTCACTTTAGTTTGGGGTTATTGGATCGCTCTTACGATCAAGTCTCCAGTTTCAGCGGTCACTAATTTCTTTATAGCAGTACTTTTAGTGATCATCGGGACTTACTTGATATTTACAGCCGGAAGCATCGTTGTTCTAAAATTATTGCGTAAAAATGAAAACTACTACTACAATGTTAAACATTTCATTCCTGTATCAGGGATGATCTATCGGATGAAACAAAATGCGGTCGGGTTGGCTAGCATCTGTATCTTATCAACGATGGTCTTAGTCACTGTTTCAACAACAGCGGGGCTCTTTTTTGGATCAAATGATCAAGTTCAACAGATGTTTCCACGTGATATCATGATCAATTCAGCAGAGCCACTGTCAAAACTCAAACAAGTAGCTAAAAACTATGCTACTAAAGAAGATGTTAAATTAAGTGATATGCAATATATCCGGACTAGTCAATCTTTATTGTTTACAAAAAAAGCTAACGATTTCAAAGCTTCTGACCGTGTGAGTTATAATGTCTCAGATATTGATAGAGCTGCAAATGTGGTCTTGATCAGCTTGAGTGAATATAATGCTTTGACAAAAGATAATTTATCTTTAACTAAACCAAATGATATCTTTATGTATACTACTACGCAGAATTATCCTGAAAAGACAATGATATTGAATGGACATAAGTATCAAATCAAGCAACAGGTCAACAAATTAAAAGATACAGGATTACTTAATGCATCACCAGTTGATTCATACATTGTAGTTATGAAAGATCAAAAACAGATCGAGGGACTATTAAAAGAATTATACAAAACTAAAGAAACAGCAGCCTACTTAGATCCTGCTTATCAATTAAATTTCAACATTGAACTTAAAGATCAAGCTAAACGTAAAGCGTTCATCCGTGGACTAAGCAAAGAGTTTGCTAAAACTGCGGATAAACAATGGTATTTTTTTCAGGACAAGGATAGCTATCGCGAAAGTGTCAAACGCTTTGATGGTGGATTCTTCTTTTTAGGGATCATTTTAGGGATAGCTTTCTTACTAGCTACGACATTGATCATCTATTACAAGCAAGTGTCTGAAGGAATGGACGACCGCGAGCGCTTTGTGATCTTACAAAAAGTTGGGATGGATGAAGCTGAAGTCAAACGTGTGATCCACAGTCAGATCATGATGGTCTTTATCTTCCCTTTAGCTTTTGCAATGTTACACGTTGCTTTTGCTTTCCCACTGATCAAAAAGATGTTGGTCTTATTTGGGATCACCAACTGGCAACTGTTCTTAGTAGTTACGCTCGTGGTTGCACTGATCTTTAGTATTCTGTATTATATTGTGTATCAATTAACTGCACGGGTCTATTACCGTCTAGTTGAACGTTAAGTAGTAAAAATTTAGGAGAGAAAGAAGATGAGTTTTCTTAAAAAAGGTTTAACTGGTTATCAGTTAAAAGTTTTAGCAATGATCTTTATGTTGGTAGACCATTTGAATATGTATTTTGGACCAGAGTTGCATTGGCCTTTATGGATCAATTTCTTAGGACGTTTCGTGGCCCCAACATTTTCATTTTTATTAGTCGAAGGATATTTTCACACTCGCAATAAACGACGGTATTTGGAGCGTTTATTGATCGGAGCGTTAGTCGTAGGGATCGGTAATATTATCTATAATCTCTTGACTAAGTCATATATCGATCCGTTTGATCATCAGCCCAATTACTTATTGTTCCTCGGGCCACATAATATCTTTTTGACGTTAGCTTTACAGCTGATCATGATGTGGTCATTGGATAACATCTTAAATAAGCATAGACGTAAGGCATCATGGCCAACATTTATCGTAAGTGCTCTTTTGATGTTTGCTTTTGCAGAAGGTGGGATCTATCTCTTGCCGTTAGCATTGATCTTTTTCTTAGGTCGTAAGTATCACAAGCAAGCGCCAATGCTTTGGGCAACATTTCTCTGGTGTGCTCTGTTATTTGCTAAAGCTTATTACAGTTACAGTAGCGGAGCGACAGCTTCATTTTCACTCTATGAACATTTGACATTTGCTAGTGAATTTATGATGGTAGCCGTCATTCCATTGATCTGGCTATATAATGGCAAACGTGGTGGAAGTGGTAGTCAAGCTGAAAAATCGTTCTTCTATATCTTTTATCCAGTTCACCTTTGGATCATTTACTTGATCAAAGCCTTTGTATAAATAAAAAATAGCTTAGGAGAGTTGAAACTCCTAGGCTATTTTATTAGATCTAACTATTTTTGCGTAGATCGATAATATTTAATACTGGGGTCAATTCACCCGAACTGTTACCTACAAGGCGCAAAGTCATATTTTGCGGATTTAATTTTAGTTGCATGACTTGATCTAAGTACATGTCAGAATAGCCTTTGTAGTATACATCACCAAGATCAGTCGTTATCTTTTCGTTATAATCGTGGATGTCTTCATCCTTATCAACGATCACTAATTGAAAGGCTTGATTTAAAGAACATACACCTACTTTTGAAAAAGGACCGACACCATCATCAAAATCAAGTAGAACAATGGCATTTTGATCTTCAAAAAATGGACGCAATTTAGTAGCTGCTTCATCTGTAATGGTTAATTTCATTTTAAAATACCTCCCTTAACTGATATGTATATTATCTATCACTTGCTAATTGATTACAACATATATGCTTACAAAAAGTTAGCTGTATAAAGATAGAATTATTTACATGCTTCGCTTATAATTGAATTAGTTAGAAAAATTAAGAAAGGCCAGGTGATAATATGTCCTTGATCATTAAAAATGAAGGTAGTATTTGCCTTGAGTCTAAGCAAACGATCATACTCGATCCTAAAGAAAGAGTAACTTCCACAACGGGAGATATTTACCTGTTCACACATTTATCGACTGATCTCTTGCAGATCTTAGCTGATAAGCGACGCAAAAATCTTGTTTATTTGCCACAAATGTTACTTAAACAGCTTCAAAAATTAGTTCAAACAGGTTTCATCAGACCTTTGAATTTTAGAAAAATAAAGTGCTATCCTTATAATTATCCCGTTCAGATATCAGATCTCTGGGTCACTGCGTTTCCAAGTGATGATGGTTTGAACGGAGCAGTCAGTTTATTACTTGAACATGAAGGCAAAGTGCTTGGCTATACAGGGCGATTTATTACGCGTGGGGCACATAAGAAGCGGATCAAAAAATGGAAAAAAGCTTTTCAGACAGCTAAGTTAGATCTGTTGTTGTTAGATAGTGCAGCTTTACAGACCAGTGAAGTTTTTGTGTCAAACACCAAAAAATTCAAACGTTTCTTAGCAAATCTATCGAAGACAGATTTACCAGCTTTAAAATTATCAGAATTAGCCCCAGAAGAGATCCTAGAATATCAAGAAATTGCTAAACAAGCAGGCAGAACTTTACTGCTTGCACCAGATCTTGCTATTTTAGCTAAATTATTATTCCCGTTTAACGATTTTACAGCTACGACGCCAACTAATTTAAAATCAGCCGAGGAAAAACCAGAAAAATTCATAATTCAAGCAGAAATGACTAAGCGAGATACCATCGTTTATAATAAAGATAGTATTAGAGACATTGATATGATTGCTGCAGATCAAAGTGAGAGCGAATTAAAAGAGGTCGTGCATGTGATCGCACCGGCTCAGTGTTTGAGCTATGGTGAAAAGACACTAGAGGTGATCGAACCTTTGACCGAAATAGTTAGTTTTTCATAAGAAAGGGTGTAGTAAATGTTAGTTGTAACAACAGAACATATTCCAGGCAAACAATATGAAGTGATCGGTACAGCGTTTGGGGTGACGACTCAATCGCGCAATATTGCCAGTGACTTTGGTGCAGGTCTAAAGAGCATCGTTGGTGGTGAGATCAAGGGCTACACCAAGATGCTAAATAATTCTCGTCACGAAGCTGTCGAACGTTTAAAACAAGAAGCCAAGGCTATGGGAGCTGATGCGGTTGTCATGATGCGCTTTGATTCGGGCTCGATCAGTGCAGATATGCAATCAGTTGCTGCCTATGGTACTGCCGTAAAATTTATTGACTAACTACGATAGACGAGTTAAGAGTATCTATCGTCTAAAGTAAAAGGTATTTAAGCGAATAAAGCTCCCCGATAGAAGTTGGTATATGACTTCTACCGGGGAGCTTGTTTTATTCAAAGAACAGAAAAAAATACATTTTATAAATTAGCGTCAGTCTTGAAATTCAGTGGTGAAAGATCCGTTGCTTCAGTGATCAATTCAGCGGTCAGCTTCTGAGTTTCATTTAAACCTAATTCTTGCATCTCAAGGGATGTCTTGGTCAACAACTCACTTAAAGCAAGCGGATCATTTACAGTCAATGCTTTTTCATCTGTTTGCTTGATGATCTGGGTGAATTTGACAGCAAGTTCTTTTTTTAGATCCAAAACTTTTGGTCCAAATTGCGCATAGTGAGGATCGACTAAGACACCAAGTAATTTGTAGACCCAGTAAGCTGAGTCGTTAGAATACGTCTTTTGTCCGACTTTGTAAGCGGGGTGGACATCGGTGCTACCTGCATAGACGGGGACAAAAACACTTTGTGCCGTAACGCCCATTGCGACCCAGTGAAGACCAGCGATCTCGACTGGTAAGTTTGGACGAAGTTGGAGCAAGTGAGATTCCTGCGTTTTAGCTAAGCTGATCGGTCTAAATTTGTTTTTTTCTGGAGCCTTGCCTAGTGGATCGTAAGGTGTATTTTGAAAATGCGAGCCTAAGACGTATTTTAGATCATCTAAATACAATAAGCGGTCAGCCTTTTGGATAAATGGTAATTCTTCGCTCATGGGATCTTGTTTGACGCTAGGGGTCAGGTAACGTTGACCGTCCCAGACTCGTGGAGTACTGTAGATCTCATCGGACAATTCGTGTGTTCCAAAAATATTGCGGAAATTAAAGCATGTCGGATCAGGATTTAAATGGTTAGTGGCTACAAATTCTTGGATCCCGGTTGAAAAGATAAAGTTAACGGGATCGTTGAAGTCGATCTCTTGGATCGCTAATTGGTTAGCCACTACAGCATAGCAATCATCGGGGATCCTTTGAGCAACAAAGTGGTGACCTGACCCTGTTTCTAAATACCAAACTTCTTCTTGATCAGCAAATAAGATCCCGTTAGATTCGCAAGTACCGTATTTCTCAATGATCTGACCTAGGCGTTTTACACCTTCGCGGGCTGTTTTTACATATGGCAAAACGACGGTGACCATGGCTTCTTCGCCGATCCCATCTTTGACAAGTGGATCGTAGCCTAAAACGCGTTCGTTGGCATAAGCACTTTCAGTGGCACTCATGGCTACTCCATATTCGTTGATACCATCTTCTTCAAATAAGCCAAATTCAGCTGTCCATTCTGGAGTGGCACTGTATTTAAAACGAACTTGTGGTAGTGGCATTTTAAAGCCGTTATCCTTTGAGATAAATTCTTGTGGGGTATCAAATTCTTGATGAGGATGAATGACCATGTGTTTGGGCCAAGCGCTTTTGGCATCTTCATTGCGTCCGATCACAGTCGAACCATCAGCCATCGCTTTTTTTCCGACTAAGATGCTAGTGCAAGCAGAAAATTCGAAAGTTTTGTAAAGTGTCATAAAGAGACGTCCTTTCATCAGTTGATTAGTTTTATTTTAGCAGACCAATAGAACTAAAAACAATTGCACTTGTACTAAAACTTTGTCATAATTAACATATCAATCAAGAGGGAGATGACAATAATGCCATTAGTTCATATCGAACTTATCGAAGGTCGTAGCCAAGAACAACTCAAGAACTTAGTCAAAGACGTAACTAAGGCAGTGGTTGAAAACACTGGTGCTCCAGCTGAACATGTTCACGTTGTATTAAATGAAATGCAAAAAGATCGTTACGCTGTTGGCGGTGTGTTAAAGAGCGACGAAAACTAAAATAAAAGAGGCTGTAACATAAGTAAAAAGACATCTTCAATTCCAAATGTTGGAATTTTGAAGATGTCTTTGCTTGTCTCTGGAAATATTAGTTTTTAAGGCTTTACAGTGCCAAGTAACAACTAAGCAACGCATAGTAATTTTTTAGTGGTAGTTAATACTAAAAAATACTTTTGTTACAGCCTTTTTATTTACTCTAAGCTAACTTTAAATATTCTTCTAAATAATGTGCTAAGCCATCTTCTTTATTGGTCAAAGGCGTAATATCGTTAGCCAAAGCTTTGAGTTTATCAGTCCCATTTTGCATGACTACGCCCCAGCCGGCATAATCGATCATTTCAGCATCATTGTGTTCATCACCAAAGGCCAGAATGTTTTTACGGTCGATCTTAAAGGTATCAGCTAAGAATTTGACCCCATGAGCTTTATTGACGCCTTTAGGTGATAGTTCTAGGATCGGGTTAGGACCACCCCAAACCCCAACGTTGATCTTGTCGCCAAAATTTTCTTCTAGGGCAGAGACAGTTTTAGGCAATTGAAGTTTATCAACTAACATCGTCATTGCTGACGGATTTTCTTGTAAGTTTATCTTATTTAAAACTTCATTAGCTTTCAACGTTACTGGAAAGAAATCATCGATCACAGTATTGGGGACATCGGCTAAGGCCATATTCTTACCTTCAGCTGCAACGACTTTGATCCCAAGTTGCTCTTTAGCAGCTAAGATCTCAAAAGCGATATCACGGTTAAAGGTCAAGGCATATTCTTTATCCCAAGTTTGATGTGGAATATGTCCCAGGGCACCATTAAAGTTGATCATTGGTGATTTAAGGCCCAAAAAATCATAATAGTTTTCTGAGATCCGGTTAGGGCGTCCGGTTACGATCGAAACGATATGTCCTGCTGCTGCAGCTTTGGTCAAAACTTCTTTAGTTTTAGACGTTATTTGACTATTTTCATTTAATGTCGTGCCATCAAGGTCGATCGCGATCAGTTTTTGTTCCATAGAATCAATCCTTAAAAATTTGTAGTATATCTGCTTAAAGTTATCACAAACTTAAATAAAAAACAACGGATAAGGAATTAATTTTGCGATCATTTTGAAGATAATAGTGTATAATTTTAAGGGAAAGATCAAGAAGGGAGTAGTTATGATGATCGAGATCATTGCAAAACAGATCGAGGGCTTACCGGTTTTAGAAGTCGTGGCTAAAAAATATCGCACTCAAAGTTTACCGCTGATCGTTTTTTATCACGGTTGGACTGGTTGTAAAGAACGAGTCTTAACAGAAGGTTACGAACTAGCCAAACGTGGCTTTAGAGTGGTCTTACCAGATGCTAAGTTTCATGGTCAAAGACAAATCGGACCTGTCACTAGTCACCGCCAAGAATTTTGGCAGATCGTAGCTAGTTCAGTCAAAGAGCTACCATTTTTGGTAAATTACTATCGCCAAACGTGCGGGATAAAAGATGACCTAGTTGGTGTCAGTGGCCTTTCGATGGGAGCGATCACGACTTGTGCTTTATTGACTGTGTATGATTGGATCAAAGCTGGTGTAAGTTTGATGGGCTCTCCTTGTCCGACAGCGTTTGCCCGTCAACTACTGGAAGAGTTACCGGGTTTAACAGATATTCCAGCTAGTTTTATCGATCAGCAATTAGCACAACTTGAGCTGATCGACCTATCAAAGCACCCTAAACGGATCGCTGGGCGACCAGTACATTTTTGGCATGATACTACCGATCAAATGGTGCCATATGCGCCAGATAAAGCATTTTTTGACAGTATCCAAGGGAAAAATTATGCTAGAAATACATCATTTACGACGACCACAGGGCAAGGGCATAAGGTAAATTATGCAACTGCAGTCGAGATGGCAGAAAAATTTGAAGAGTATTTTGGAGGAATCGATGATGGAACCACGAAATAGTGAATTGATAAAAAAAGATATTTTAGATGCCCTTGAAACGGTGATCGATCCAGAATTAGGGGTGGATATCGTTAATTTAGGTTTGATCTATTCAGTTGATCTAAAAGAAGATGGTCTATGTATCGTTCAGATGACCTTGACTACGATGGGATGCCCCTTGACGAACTTATTGGCTGATATGGTCGAACGTTCGATGGATGGGATCGCTGAAGTTAAAAAGGTCGAAGTTGAATTTGTTTGGGAACCAGCCTGGACAATGGACCGCATGACTAGCTATGCTAAGATGGCGCTAGGGATCCACTAACGGAGGCGTTTTTGTGTTAAAAAGAAAGATTTTTGTTGTGATATATATTGCCTTGATCTCATTTTTTTGTGTCTATTTATTTTTTAAGATCCAAGAACGTGATCTGATCATTCAATTGAATAATAACAACCTCTCTTTAGATGCGTATAAGATCACGCTCAAACAAGATATATCACTGGCAGAACTTGATCAAAAGGTAAAGGGCAATGATAAATTAACTGATGTCCAGCTCCATTATCAAGCTAAAGATCAGCAAAATGTGACATATTTTTACGGTAAGGGCAATTATACGCAGCCGCCATTGCTTTCGGGACATTTCTTTTCAAGTGCTGACTTTGAATCGGATGTTCCGTTGGCAGTTGTTGGAAAAAATTATGAAAAAAAACTATATGAACCTAAAGACCAGGCATATTTGAAACTAGATGGTAATTATTTGCCTGTGATCGGTGTAATGGGAGACAACTATCACTCAGATCTAGATGATCAGATATTTATTGCAGCTTC
>NZ_CAQLEL010000139.1:0-3569 GCF_948826705.1 uncultured Ligilactobacillus sp. | reverse complement strand
AGGATTTCAGCGATGTTTTTCTTCATTTTTGAAGCAGGAACTTCTACAGATTCATGCTTGACCATGTTAGCATTACGAATACGTGTCAAGAAGTCTGCAATAGGATCTGTCATTGCCATGTTATTGCCTCCTTTTCCTTGTTAATATGGACTACCAGCTAGCCTTTTTCATGCCAGGGATTTGACCCTTATGAGCAAGTTCTCGCAGGCAAACACGGCATAACTTAAATTTACGATATACAGAATGAGGACGACCACAACGTTCGCAACGTGTGTATTCTTGTGTTGAGAACTTAGCTGGGCGCTTATTCTTTGCTACTTGTGACTTTTTAGCCAATGTGAAACCCCCTTATTTAGCGAATGGCATTCCAAGTTGTGTCAAAAGTTCTTTGGATTCTTCGTCTGTGTTAGCAGTTGTAACGATAACGATATCCATACCACGAACCTTGTTAACATTATCAAAATCAATTTCAGGGAAGATCAATTGTTCGCGTACGCCCAATGTGTAGTTCCCGCGGCCGTCAAATGCACGCTTGCTTACACCATGGAAGTCACGCACACGAGGCAATGAAACTGAAACTAATTTGTCTAAAAATTCGTACATACGTTGTCCACGTAAGGTAACCTTGGCACCGATAGCCATACCTTCACGTAAACGGAAGCCAGCGATAGATTTCTTAGCGCGGGTAATAACTGGTTTTTGACCAGAAATAAGCGTAAGTTCTTCCACAGCTTCATCCAAATTTTTAGCATTGCTTACAGCATCACCAACACCCATGTTGATAACGATCTTATCAACCTTAGGTGCTTGCATGATTGATGAGTAGTTGAATTTTTCCATCAAGGATGGAACGATTTCATTAGTATATTTTTCTTTTAAACGGTTAACCATGAAGAAAGTATCCTCCTTTCTCGACTATTCACTGATTTTTTTAACGTTAGAAACATGAATTGGTGCTTCCATTTCAACGATCCCACCGTTTGGGTTTGCGTTGTTAGGTTTTTGATGCTTCTTAACGATGTTTACACCTTTTACGATCACACGATCATTTGCTGGGAAAGCCTTGATAACAACGCCTTCTTTACCTTTGTCCTTACCAGCGATAACTTTAACTTTGTCATTGCTCTTGATGAACATTTTCTCTGCGCACCTCCTTGCCAAATAGACGGATATTATAATACTTCAGGTGCTAAGGAAACGATCTTCATGAAGTTTCCGTCACGTAATTCACGTGCAACAGGTCCGAAAATACGTGTACCCTTAGGTGACTTGTCATCACCGATGATAACAGCAGCATTTTCATCGAACTTGATGTATGAACCGTCAGCACGGTGTGCACCAGATTTTGTACGAACAACAACAGCCTTGACAACATCGCCTTTTTTGACAACGCCACCTGGTGTTGCTTGTTTAACAGTAGCAACAATAATGTCACCGATATTAGCAGTCTTCACACGGGAACCACCCAAGATCTTGATAACCAAGATCTCGCGGGCACCGGAGTTATCAGCGACTTTTAAACGACTCTCTTGTTGGATCACAGTATGTGACCTCCTTTCGCTATTAGATAGATCAGAATACGAATGCTTTGTTAGTTATCGAAAATTAGATAATAACTGCTTTTTCAACGATTTCTAATAAACGGAAACGTTTTGTAGCTGACAACGGACGTGTTTCCATGATCTTAACAATGTCGCCAACTTTTGCTTCATTGTTTTCGTCATGTGCCTTGTATTTCTTTGAATACTTAACACGTTTGCCGTAAACTTTATCGTTCACGTAAGTTTCAACAACAACAGTGATTGTTTTTTCCATTTTGTCAGAAACGACACGTCCTTGATAGACTTTGCGTTGGTTACGAGCTTCACTCATGCGCGATTAGCCTCCTTTTCGTATTCTTATTTGTTCAATTCTTGTTGACGCAACGCAGTCTTGATGCGTGCGATCGTTTTACGAACTTCTTTCAAGCGTGCGGTGTTTTCTAATTGACCGGTAGCTAATTGGAAGCGTAAGTTAAATAATTCTTCTTTGAATTGCTTTTCTTTTTCGAGCATTTCAGCAGTGGTTAATTCATTAATTTCATTAATCTTCATTTGATTCGCCACCTACCTCACGTTTTACAAACTTAGTCTTGACTGGGAGTTTGTGGGAAGCTAAACGCAATGCTTCACGAGCAACTTCTTCAGAAACACCACCAATTTCAAACATGACTTTGCCACGTTTTACAGGAGCTACCCAGCCTTCTGGAGCACCTTTACCGGAACCCATACGAACACCAATAGCCTTAGCTGTGTAAGACTTGTGAGGGAAAATCTTGATCCAAACTTTCCCACCACGCTTCATGTAACGAGTCATAGCAATACGAGCAGCTTCGATTTGACGGTTTGTGATCCAATGTGAATCAGTAGCTTGTAAACCGAATTCGCCGAATGTTACTTCCTTACCGCCTTTTGCTTCACCACGCATTTTACCGCGGAATTCACGACGGTGCTTTACACGTTTTGGTACTAACATAGACTATTTCCCTCCTTTACCGTTATTTTTCTTTGTTGGCAATACTTCACCACGGTAGATCCAAACTTTAACGCCCAATTGGCCGTATGTTGTTGTTGCTTCTACCCATGCGTAATCAATATCAGCACGCAATGTATGCAAAGGAACAGTACCTTCTGAGAATTGTTCGATACGGGACATATCAGCACCGTTCAAACGACCAGCAACTTGAACCTTGATACCCTTTGCACCAGCACGCATTGTACGTTGGATAGCTTGTTTCATTGCACGACGGAAAGCAACACGGTTTTCCAATTGTTGAGCAATGCTTTCACCAACTAATTTTGCTTCTAAGTCAGGCTTCTTGATTTCCACAATGTTGATGTGTACTCGCTTGCCTGTCAAGTTGTTTAATTCTTTACGAAGCTTTTCAACTTCAGAACCGCCTTTACCGATGACCATACCTGGTTTTGCAGTATGGATAGAAATGTTAACACGCTTTGCAGCACGTTCGATCTCTACGGTAGAGACAGCAGCGTCGGCTAATTTCTTTTCGATGTATTCACGGATGTGTAAGTCTTCGTGTAAGTTGGAAGCAAAATCTTTTTCAGCATACCATTTTGCATCCCAGTCACGAATGATACCGACACGTAACCCGGTTGGATTTACTTTTTGACCCACGCGTTATCCCTCCTTATTTAACAGATACCACAACTGTAATGTGACTTGTACGCTTGTTGATTGGGGAAGCAGAACCCTTTGCACGAGGACGGAAACGCTTCAAGGTTGGTCCTTCGTTAACATAGGCTTCGCTTACATAAAGATCTTCAACATCTAAGTCAAAGTTGTTTTCTGCGTTTGCAACAGCAGATTTCAAAACTTTTTCGATTAAGTAAGCACCAGATCTTGGTGTGAACTTCAAGATACCGAATGCTTCAGCAACGTTCTTACCACGGATAAGATCGATCACAAGACGTGCTTTACGTGCAGGGATTCGAACTGTCTTGGCAGTTGCTTTTGCTGATGTTACTTGTTCAGCCATGATTTATCCTCCCTTATTATTTCTTGCCTGTCTT
>NZ_CAQLEL010000138.1:0-41565 GCF_948826705.1 uncultured Ligilactobacillus sp. | reverse complement strand
TCAGCTAAAGCATCATTAGTCGTTTCTACCATGTGATTGATCCGGACTTTTAATTTATTCTTGAGTGAACGTGGTGTTTCGGCATCACTGACTTCTTCATAGTACTTTTTATCATCTGCATGAAAAGCATAGGTCGCACTCAATTTTTGTTTCAACTGTGAAAAGCCATCATAGCCTAACTTACGTGAAAATCGCACTAATGCTGCCGTCGAAGTTCCAAGAGCCTTGGCGACTTCTTGGGCACTCTTACCTAGGATCTGGTCTTCAACTTTAAAAATATAATCTGCGATCTTTTTTTCCACAGGAGTAAAATTGGAATAGTTTTGCCGAATAACAAGTAAAGTATCCATCGTAGTATCGTCTCCATTCTTTACTCATGATTATATCAGACTTCCCCTAGATAAACAGTTTTACGCTTTGATCGTGATAAGCGGTCGTCCCTTTAACACCTCAGCTGAAGTAACAACTTCAACTGCACTATATTCTTTAGTATTTATGACCACGATCGGAGTTGTAACTGAAAAGCCAGCCGCTTTGATCCTTTCAAGATCAGCTTTTAACAAGAGGTCACCTGCTTTAACATGCTCATTTTCGCTGACAAAGCTCTCAAATCCAACACCTTTTAACTCAACTGTGTCCATTCCAACATGGATCAAGAGCTCTACTCCTTCATCACTAGTGATCCCAATGGCGTGTTTTGTCGGTAAGAGCGAAGTTATCGTTCCCGTAACTGGAGCACAGATCTCACCATCTTTAGGCTCGATCGCGATCCCTTTACCCATCAAGCCACTAGCAAATACTTGATCATTTAGCTGTGAAAGCTTTACTAATTTACCTGTCAGTGGTGCATTGATCGTAGTAGTCTCAACAACTGGTTCTTCTACTTTAAGCGTTGGTTCAATGATCTCTTTTACTTCTTCTTTAGCATAGTTATCCGCTTTCATTTTTGCGTCAGCTGGGATCCCGAAGAAATAAGTTGCGATAAATCCGCCTACATAGCCACCTAAAAGTCCACAAAGATAGATCCACCATTTTCCATCAGCGATCAAAGGTAAGAGCGCCACGCCAGAAGGTCCGATCGCGATCGCTCCAGCATTGCCTAAAGCACCGATGATCGCACCACCAATACCACCACCGATACATGCGGTCACAAATGGTCGTCCTAAAGGCAGGGTGACCCCATAGATCAATGGCTCACCGATCCCTAAGATCCCAACTGGTAAAGCACCTTTAACTCGTTCGACAAATTCTTTATCTTTGCGCAAACGGACCCATAAAGCGATCGCTGCACCAACTTGTCCTGCACCAGCCATCGCAAGTACAGGCAAAAGTTGCGTCGAACCAGTCTTTGAGATCATTTCTAGATGGATCGGCGTTAAGATCTGGTGTAATCCAAACATGACCATTGGTAAGAACAAAGCACCTAAAACAAAACCTGAAAATCCTCCACCTACACTTAAAATGAAGTTGATCGCCCCAACTAAGCTAGAGGAGATGACACCAGCAACTGGCATGATCAAAAAGATCTCCGCTAAACCGATAAATAATAAAGTAAGGGTCGGTGTCACAATGATATCAAGTGACTCTGGCACGAGCTTGTGCATTTGCTTTTCAAAAAGAGCTAATAACCATACGGCAAAGATCACCCCAATAATCCCACCTTGACCTGCTGATAATGGTGCTCCGTTAAAGATGTTTTTCAGTGGAGCATTGGGATCCATTCCTGCTAGTAGAGAAACGGCCCCAATAACACCACCTAGTGCAGGAGTAGCGCCAAATTCTTGAGCCGAATTCAAACCAACATAGATCGCCAAATAACCAAAGATCCCGCCTTGGATGATCTTTAAAACCGTGACGATCTGGCCCCACGTCGCAGCATCAAGCATCCCTGCTGTCACAAAGTTCCCAAGCACTGAGGCTAAGCCACCGATCAGCCCCGCTCCAACAAAGGCTGGGATCAAAGGCACAAATATCTTAGAGATCGTATTGAGTACTGCTTTAAACTTAGATGGTTTATTATACTTTTCTTTTGTAGCTGATTTCGTTTTGGCCATCAATTCTTCCATCGATCCCGCTTTAGCATTAGGAAATGTTTCCCCTAGTCTGACACCTACCATGTCGACCATTGCTTGGGCTACTTTATTGACTGTTCCTGGACCAATAACTACTTGTAAAGTCTCATCTTCGACCACACCCATTACGCCTTTTATCGCTTTTAAACCAGAAAGATCAACTTTAGTTTCATCGATGATCGTCATACGGACACGTGTCATACAGTGGATAACTTTTTTTACATTTTCTGGACCACCAACTTTTTCATAGATCTCACGTGCGATCCGAGTTACTTTATCTTCAGCCATTTTAGATCCTTCCCTTCTTTATTGTGCTAGTGTTTTACCTACAAAACCTTTTGCTTTTTGTAACTTATCCTTCCCTTCTTTGGCTGAACAATTCGTTAACAGCATTACGATCGCTAATTTTACATCTTGACCTGCTGCCTCAAACGTTTTTTCAGCGACTTCATAGGTGCAATCCGTTGCCTGCATGATGATCCGCTTACTACGCTCAACTAATTTTTCGTTGGTCGGTCTTACATCGACCATCAGATTGTGGTAGACCTTACCGATCCCGATCATTGAGATAGTTGAGATCATATTTAAGATCAATTTTTGCGCTGTTCCGGCTTTCAACCGAGTCGACCCAGTCAAAAATTCTGGTCCACAATCCACTTCGATCGCAAATTCAGCATATTTGGAGATCAAAGCACCTAAATTACAAGCGATACTTGCCGTCGTAGCTCCGAGATCGCGCGCGTATTTTAAGCCCCCGATCACATAAGGCGTGCGTCCACTGGCTGCGATCCCGACAACTACATCTCTATCATTTAGCTCCAATGCACTCAGATCTTGCTTTGCCAAGGTCAGATCGTCTTCTGCACCTTCGATCGCTAATGTCATCGCTTGTTCTCCACCCGCGATCAGGCCAATGACTTGTTTTGACGAGACCCCAAAAGTTGGGACACATTCAGCTGCATCGAGAACTCCAAGCCGGCCACTCGTGCCAGCTCCTAGATAGATCAAACGCCCACCATTTTTAAAAGCTGTGATCGTTGCTTCGATAACTGGCTTTATCTCAGGCAAAACTTTGCCAACTGCAATAGCTACTTTTTGATCTTCTTGATTCATCTTTTCTAACGCTTCAGCTACACTCAGCTTATCGAGATCTTGCGTAGCTTCATTGCGTTTTTCAGTTGTTAAGTTAGTTAGATCGATCATCTTTTGTCCTCCACTATTTCAAATTTTTGTCCAGCACCGAGATAGGCTAAAAGATCAAGATCTTCATCACTGACTTTTCCCACAACATTCACTCTAGGATCAGCTTTGAGATCACGTTTGACGAGCTGAAGTTCGCCCATATAGCGGCCATAGTCACAATTGTCGAGTGTAATCGTACCTTTAGGCCGAAACGTCGTATTTTCAGGTAAGATCGGCTCACTAATTTTTAAGCGGGCATCTGCACTTCTGATCACATCGCAGGCAACATCTTTTCGATTTTGATGTTTTCCGATAACCCGGGAAAAGTAACTTGAACTTGCTTTAGCACGTAAAAGCAAACGATCTTCTTTTAGCAAATAAGCAAATTGTTTTTGCGCATCAGCTGTAAGTCCACTATCTCCGAGATAGATACCATCCACATTTGAGCTTTTTAGTTCAAGGTAAGCAACTATTGGCTTCAAATAACGATGAGCTTCTAACGTAGGTAATCCTTGATAAAGCGGATAACGTAAGGCGGTATCACCTGCGATAAAGGCGACTACTTTTAAGTCGTTTTGCTTAAAAAATGCGTTTTGCTCATAAAAATAGTTCTTATCTAACCCCGTCTCAGGTCTTGGATAGTAGTTATGCCATGCTAATAAACGGCTAAGATCTGCTCCTAGCTCTTTAAGTTCAGTGATATCAGCTTTAGTCATGGTACTAGCATTTAGTCCCACGATCAGTTCTTTAGTGAGCTTAGCGATCATCTTTAGCTCAACTCGATCATCAGCACGTAAACCTGTAATTCCCAGTTTCTTTAATTCGGTCAAATTATTAAAACTAAAACCAGCTTTACTAAGAGCATCGCCTGAAACATCGACCATTAGAGATAACTGGTTCTTCTTAGCTATAGCTCCCAGTTTAGTGATCCGCTCACGATACTTATTGGGATCATCTTCTGGAATATGCAGCGAAGTAAAAATCCCCGTAAAGCCCGCTCTTGCCATCTGCTCAATATACGCTACCGTTGTTTCATCAATATCTTTATCCATGAAAACTGAAAAACCTTGCAATGTTTTCGCCCCTTTCTAACGCTACTATTGTTTACGCTTTCATTATAAAGCTGTTGAATTTATATTTCAAATATTTTGTTTTATGTTTAATTTTTTGGAATATAATTTCTAAAAATCGCAATGTGCTCGTAGTGAGGCTCACTTATAGAAAACAATCAGCCCCCTAAATCAGGGCTAGTGTCTGATTTAGGGGGCTGGAATTTATGGCGTATATTGATATAATATTTTATCTCTTTTTATATAAAGATCATTCTACTAATTTTTTATTTGATAATTTCAACACAATAATTTGCATTGTCTGGTTCTGAAATTATTCTAGCTTCAGCATTATCGACTTTTTCTAACATGTATTGTTTACCTTCTGGGGTCGTTAGATCTGTTTCTACCATAAATTCATTAGTACCTACTTCATAAATTCTAAAACCAAAATGCGGGTCTATAAAAGTATAGACGTCTTGACCTTCGTTGATCAAATTCCAAATTATTGCTGGCACATTTTTAGGTGGAGAAATTTCTTCTCCCTGAGACATAAACCATCCATAAGCATTACTATTGTTTGCATTTTCCAGTTGTTGTTTCTTCGACATACATTCATCACAAGTACAACATGTTGCAAATTGATGCGTTTGTGATGTTTTATTCTCATCTAACATTGCTGAGTTTGTCGTTGCTTCATATGGACTATTTTGTGTATCTGTTTCTTCTGGTAATTCGATTTGCGTACTGCTTGCTTTTTTGCGTGTACTTGTTTCTTGTTGCGTTATTTTTTGTGTTGTTGCTTTATCTGTGATATTTTGACTTTGTTTCATGTTATAAATTCCAGTAAGTGCTAAACCAGTTAACATAATAAAAATCATAATACTCAATAAAATAATTCCTATCTTGTGTATCTTGATCGTAAAGCCTAAAATATTTGCTTTTAAATATTTTCTATCACTCTTCGTTTTGTCTGTTCTTCGCATCTTGATCACCTCTTTAATTTATTTTACTATATTAGGTATCTTTTTATTACTACTCTAACAGCTTTAGGACTAAAATACCTTGGGCTATCCTCAACCTTATCGAAAAAGGTACAGAAGCCCTGTGAAAACAGCTTGAGCCATTCTCACAGAGCTTCTCTAGAAATATTTACTCTTTACATAGTGGTCGACAACGAGCCACAATTTTTTAAGTCCATTTACGCCCGTTTTTGCATACTATAAAGTATTTTATTCTCTAATAGGGACTCCTATACTTTTTCTCCAAAACTTTTTGACAACAAAATATCTTACTAGCTCTTTCTGATAAATTTTCTTTATCATTATAAATATATACAATTATTTCATTTATATTTTTATGATATATCCTATTATTTATAAGTTGTATTTGCTTAAAAATTTCAATGTCTCCTCTCAGTGCATGCCCTATAACAGCTATATCGATTTCATTATTAAATAAATCGCCTACATCGATAAGACCTGGTATTCCCTCATACTTCTCCAAAAATTCTCGAACTAGCTTTGAATTTACAGTAACGGATATTTTCCCTTCTGAAAATTTCATATTAGTATATCTAAAAATATATTGATATCCCAGTGGCACAGAGTAGCCTTCTATATCCCCCTGGTGCTCAGTTCTAGGTGATTTAGGACTATTAATTAACTTATATCCACTACCATTAACAAAGTCATCTGATGCTGGCCTATTTACATCTAAATTGTTAAACCATCTGGATAATTCTTGAAATTCTTTCTTATCTATCTTCGCTTTTTTAAATCTATGAAACTCTAATAATATTCTCTGCCATATTTTTTCGCCATTCCACCTTGCTATACTTTCATCACTATACGAGGATAAAGTTGCATTAAAGGTATTTTGATTATATCTACAAATAGTTTTATCACTATTTATATCTTCGATAAATTTTTTTAAGTGATCATTATAACTTGAATAAGTATTTGGAAACCCCAAAACAATATAATTATCTTTAATTGAGCCATGAACTTTTATATGCTTTTTAGGATCAGATATCCCATATACTGCTTCAATAGTGTTTATATAGTTAAAATCTAATATCCTGTCAGCTTCATTTAATAATAATTGAAGATCATCACGTTTTTTACTTCATCATATTATAAACAATTATCCAAATATCTCATAAATTCCATTTTAAAGTCTTCAATTATGCTATTAAAATTTTCAACTTTTGAAAAATCTTCTTCATCTATTGATACCATAGCTCGGTAATACATATACTCCATGTCTGTCCATAAATTGACACCTTCGTTACTTATATTTTGCTTTGCTTTTATATAGTCTTCAATTTCACTTAAATCTTGTTTTAATTGATCACTACAATACTCACTCTCTAAAAAATCTCTATAGTTTGTCTTTAAACCATGACATAAGTCAAAGCCATTTCCGACTATTACCAATTTAGATGTCATATCATTTTCACCACCACTATCAACTTTATATCTATTATCCCACAAAAGATTTATATCTAATTAATAACATTTAATATAATAATAAAGCCATGGACACTGCATCCATGACCTAAAATAATTATTTTTCTGTCAGCATATAATACCGATCAGCATCAACTGGGTTTGCCAATTTTAGATCCATTGAAACAATTGGATCCTCTTTACCATCTTTTCGCTTGGAAAATTCTTGTTTTAACGATCCTTTTATAATCTCACATGGCCCTAGATAAATGAATGATGTACCTTCATCATCAGATTTTTTGACAAACATATCCATCGCCAAGGCTGGCTTGCCTTCATCAACACCACGATAGAGACTTTGAATTTCAGCACCTTCAATCCGACGCTTGTTTTTAGAATACATATGCATCACACTTGGATTCTTGAAATAGTCTCCATATTGAATAGTTTCACTAATATTTTCACTCTTATGATATGTGATGAAAATTGGACAAGTATCATGATCTTTATCGATAAAGTAACCACCAATATTTTGTCCTGGAATACGTTTTTTGAAATTCAAAAGCCGACATACATCTTTTCGCTCGTATCTACTTCCAATTGTAAACTGCTTGCTTGGATCATATTGTTCTGCTTTAAGTAATCCCGTTCTAATCGCATCTTCAAATAAGACCTTAAAGTCATTTGCTTTTAGTTCTGCTTTAATTCTTTCATTGAAACGATATAAACCGTCGTCATGTTGAATTATTTCAGTATCACCATAGCTAACTTTATTTGGTTTTGACTTATCATCAAAAAATGCTAAAGACAAAATTCGATCAACTGATTCCAAGACAGCTTCATTCACATAACAACCTTCTGCTTTTAGGATTTGAACATATTGCTCATCAGTTAATTCACCATTAAGTAACGCGTTTAACAATAACAATTCATGCTTACGCAAACCATTACTTAATTCAACTGTTACAAACGATAGTAATTGTTCTTGAAATTTCGTTAAGGTAAATTCTTCTTCGCCCATTGCAGATAAGAAGGCATTATATTGCTTATACTTGCCTGCAATCACGCTTTGATCAATCGAATCACGTTGTAAATCACACATCAAAGGTACACGTCCAAGTTTATTTTTGACGTTCATATACTCATCATGCAATTTCTTTTTCAGCGTTAAGTTGGACTGGCTAATTGACTTATAGATGCGCTCCTTAGCAACTTTGGTAAAATTAATCACCGAAGTTCCATAGATTGGTTCAAGATCGATTGCATCACGTACACTATCTTTACTATGTGACTTATCACCAGTTAAAGCGATTGGAATCAGGTAGTTATTTTTATAATTCCCGATAAAATCAATGATCGTCACGTATTCTTTATCCTTAAATTTACGCAGACCACGCCCTAATTGTTGAACAAAGACAATACTTGACTCTGTATTGCGTAACATCACAACTTGATTAACACAGGGAATATCAATCCCCTCGTTAAAAATATCTACCGTAACAATATAATCAATTTCCCCATTTTCAAGTTGAGTTACCACTTCATCACGCCTTGCAATACTATCTTCTCCAGTCAGAGCGACTGACTTGTAACCTTTTTGGCTCATCAAAACCGCAAGCTCTTTAGCCTCTTCTTTACGACTACAAAAGATTAAGCCGTGCAATTTGTCACCAGAGTAACCATAATATTTAGTCTGCTTAACAATATAATCCACCCGTTCTTTACTTACCAAGCGTTTCAAATCTGTGGTATCGTCAATAACTTCACCATCTAATTCGTAATCTTCAACTCCGTAATAATAAAACGGACATAGCATATTTTCTTCTAAAGCATCTTGCAATCGAATTTCATAAGCAATGTCATAGTTAAATAACTTATAGACATTAAAATTATCTGTTCGTTCTGGTGTTGCTGTCATTCCTAGACAAAATTTAGGAGTAAAATATTCAAAAATTCGCTGATGCATTGAAGCACCTAAATGATGAGCTTCGTCAAATAAGATATAATCAAAATCATCTTTAGCAAACAACGCAAGATTTTCTGGTTTTGATAATGTTTGAACTGTCGCAAAAACATATTTTTTATCTAAGCCTGCTCGATTATTGCCACTATAAATCCCATAATCATCACGATTACCACCGATTACTTTATAGAAACTCTCAAGTGACTTTTGTAAAATTTGTTCTCGATGAGCTACAAACAAGAAACGTTTTGGCAAAAAACTTCTCACATCAAAAGCGCCTAAATATGTCTTGCCCGTCCCTGTTGCTGAAATAATTAGACCTTTTTGTTTACCACTTTGGCGTAATTCAGCTAGTTGATCTAAGGCAGCTTTTTGCATTTTGTTGGGAACAATTTGACTGCTATCTTGATAGGCTTCCATACTTTCAGCTATTTCAGCTGTTGAAATCATTTTAGGATGATTTTGTTTGTATAACTCGGTATATTCTTCAATCCATGCTTCTGTTAGCTCAACTCCCCGAGCCCACTCTGCTTCAATTTGTTCGCTAATATTTTTGGTAATTTCAGCGTTATCAAGTGAAGTCACTCGTAGATTCCATTCGTAATTTTTGATGATAGCATTGTTTGTCAGGTTAGAACTACCGATAATTGCTGAATTATAGCCACTTTCATACGAAAACATATATCCCTTAGCATGAAAAGGCAATGCTTCGGCAGTATTCTTATCCTTTCCTGCATAAATCCGAACTTCAACATTTGGAATGTTGGCTAGTTTCTCAAAAGTCTTAGGCTGATTGAACCACAAATACGTTGAAGTTAAAATACGGCCCTTGACACCTTTCTTAGCGAGATCCTGGAAAACCGACAAAAAAGGTGATAAACCTGAGTCAGTGATAAATGCAACTGCAAACGTAAATTCACTACAGGTCTGTAACTCATTTTTTAAAACACGGTAAACATTAGTATTTTTAGATTCATTAGCCACTAACGAAGCCGATAAGCCACCAACGGCTGAATATTTGTCACTATCAACAAAATTATTAAGTACTGTATTGGAAATATTATCAACTAATTGACTATTCAAAACTAATGCTCCTTAAATCAACGTTTTCGATAGCTTTTGCCACAGGAATATCTGCTGGTGCCCAATTAAGTCTGGCTAATTCATCTACCGTGTGCCATTTAACTTCACTATGAGCTACCAAATCAAAATTATTTGTAAGTAATTTGGCATAGAAGACGGTTAATTCAACAACACCAAATTCATACTCATATTTTACTGTTTCGGCAACTTGTGACCCTACTAGAATCTCATCTTTAAATTCTTCTTCTAACTCACGTTTTAACGCCTGTTGTGGAGTTTCACCTGGTTCAATCTTACCACCTGGAAACTCCCAAAGATCGCCTAATACACGATCCGAACTGCGCTTTGTTGTTAATACTTTGTTATCGTCGATGATCGCAGCACCGACTACTTTGACATGTTTTTTGGTCATAATATTAGCTCCTCTCTTAGTGTTTATTACTACTTATTAAGTTATTTCTACTTTATTTTTTCAATCATATCAATTAAAAACATTATTGCAATTTTATATAGTGTATGATTTTATTTAACTTTACTTTTGAGACATATGTCAAGATATTGATAAAAATATAGTAGTGCCCAGATATGTACGGTTATTGTCTACTACAACACTACTATGAAATTCTAAACGGGTTTCCACATAAATATATTACAGCTGTATTATGAATTAATTTTGTTAACATACTTCATTATTTATTAGAGTTATACTTGACTTTGATGCTCTCACCAAACTATAATTATAATAGTTAAAAATTAAAAAAAGGTGATGAATATTAAAATGTACAGAGATTACAAACTAGAAATAGCTTTAGAAACATTTATACTATTCGTTTTACTATTAGTAATATATTTTGGGAATATACATATTGGGAATATAATTGATGGAACATTTGTAGCTGCAGTATTATCTGTTCCGGTAGCAATAGTTTCCTATATTAGTTCCAAAAAAAGTGATAAAAATAAAGCTAAGGAAAATTTATATTACGAAAAATTGGATCGAATTATTCAACTATTAAATTTAGAATTATCAACACCACATATAGAAAAGGAAAATAATATTTCTGAGAAAAACAGAGATGAAGATATCATAAAAATTCAATTGTTACAATTAGATAATATATATGAATCTGGAAAGAAAAACATTAATGCTGTAGATAAAGATAGATTCTCGGAAGTTGTCAGAGAAGTCGCGCTTAGATTGATTTTTCAGGGATTTAAATTTGAAAATTGTAACATTCTAGATATCCTTAAAAAAGATCCTAAACAAGAAAAAACTCTTGTTTCAATTAATCAATTACTCAAAAATATGGAAAATAAAAAATATTTAGAAAGTTATTTGAAATCTACTCCTATTACACATAGCGATATATTTAGTTGGAAAGAAATTATTGACTCCTCAAAAAAGCCCGCTCCTATAAATAATTTTATTTTTTTCAACCCTGTATTGAAGGATTTTGAATCTGACGATCTTGAAAATTATTCGGATAACATCTTTATTAATCCGTATTTTGAATACACTAGAAAAAATGAACAAGATACTCTCCAAACTATAATGGATTTAAATCTACAAAATACAATGGTTATAAATCCACAATTCAAGTTTAAAGATGGCTTTTCAACATACGATGGAATAAAGAATTTATATAACTCACAAAACAATGATGATGAAATATCAGTTAAATATGATATCTTTGAAAATTTAACTGATAGGAATGAAATTAAGCAAAAATATGCTTTAGATAATAAAACTGTTGTTAGATTTTCCAGAACATACTACAATGAAAGTGAACAAGAGTATGAGTTTAATTCTTGGTTTAAGATAAAAGAAAAAAATTTAAAACACTTCAATTGTTTAAAATTTGCTATAGTTGATGATAAAAAAGGTACTTTGCTTTTAACCTTTACAAAAAAAGAATTTCAGAAATTATTAAATAAAAAGAGTTCAACTGAAGATAATACTGCATATAACTTCTACTTTAAAGTTTCGACTACTGAATACGAAAAATTCATAAAAGATCATTCCCCTTTAACAATCCTTTATGATACTCGGGTTCCTAAATATGAAAAGAATATACGCATGAATTTATCCCCTAATAACAACTCGTAATCTCTATATTATAAACAATTCGTATAGCGGACTTTGAATCAACAAAAGACTAATCTGAGAAAAACTGCTATTAAATCTTTGTTCTCCAATATAGAAAAATGCTTTACTGTGTAATGATATTATTTCATTACACAGTTTTTTGATTTATCATTAAAAAGTATCTGTATACACAAAAAAGAGCCATAATGGCATCTTTTTCTTATGTAGCCTACCACGAAAACTCAACTAGAAAGTACGGTATCCATGAGGTATCAATTATCTTATTTTCCCTGCCACTACTAATTTCTTGCCACAAGAATTAGCTACTTTTAGATGCCATAACTGCGGAACTACTGCTTTTTATCGCATGGTTTTACTCCTAAACATTTTATCAGACTTCCTTCTGTCAATGCGACATATCAAACTGCTATTGCTGCTCGTTCAGCTAGGTTACGTTGTCGTAACTGTAATTCTACTTGCTCCGCAAACTCTGTGCTCTCTACTTCTACTGTCAATCGTCTTCTTGATTCCACTCGTTGTGAGTTTCAAGATAACTTTAATTTCTTACCTCTTCATCTATGCTTTGATGAATTCAGAGGAACTCACAACACTTATCATTTTATTTGCTTAGACGCTGATAATCATATTATCCAGACTATCTTACCTAATCGCTTAAACAGACTATTTTCAATTACTTCATGCGGTTTCCTGCTTCTGTGAGAAGCTTAGTTCGTACTGTTAGTTGCGATCTAAATTCTTACTATGTCGATCTTATCAATAATCTTGCCAAGATCATCATCGACAGATTCTACATCATTTAAATGCTCAACCGTGCTGTAAATTCAATACGTGCTGACCTAATGAACAGCTTTGACCATAGTTCTAAAAACTATCAGTTGTTTAAATGTAACTGAAAACTCTTCTTAAAGCGATATGATGATCTGGACTGTACTCATCAATTTTGTGAAAGATTACAACGCAAATGTGTCACCTCTGAACGCTTGGTCGATCAGGGACTTGGGTTAACTGATCAAAACTTTCGTAAGGCATATTGGGATTATCAACGACTACTAGAAGTCATCGATGATCCAACGACCTCTAAGCTAAAAATATTCAAACAGTGTCTTGATGAAGCACACCAAAAGTACTCAGGTTCCCGCTATAACGCCTCTAAGGCTGACAAAATACTACCGACGTCCTTTGATAATTTATCTCCTGTTATCACAGCTTTAGAACCAAAATATCAGCACTACACTAACGACCCTCTAGAAGGTATAAATCGTAAAATAAAACAAATTTAGCGAACAGCCCATGGTTATCGTAATTTTGAACATCTCAAAGCTCGGATCTATCTCCAAACATATCTCAAGAAGCTCTGTGAAAACAGCCTAAGCCATTCTCACAGAGCTTCTCTAAAAATATTTACTCTTTACACCGTGGTTGACAAAGAGGCCAAACTTCCAACGTTTGAGAGACATCAAAAAAGTTGGAAGTTGAAAATGTCTTTTTACTTAGGCCACCGCCTCCCTTGTTTATTCGATTATTGCCATCGAATTACCAATTATAGAAGATAACCACTAATTTTCAGAATTAAGACTTGGAAATGCAGATTCAATATCTTGCTTTATTTGCTCTAAATTATCAGTAAATTCCACTATCTTTTGTACAATTTGGCTAACAATTTCCCTCTCTACAGGATTTTTAATACTACTAATCATATCACTCGTTGGTATTTCAACAGTAGTAGTATCTTCTAACTCATAAATTTCATTAAATAAACTCAATAAATCATTCTTAGATAAATTCTCTGGTCTTATTTCTTTACCCCCTATTAAAAAATAGCACTTTGTCTCATTTTTTAAGATTTCCATATATTTCTCCCTTCTTAGTATACGCATCCATTCCAGATTCCATTGCTTCAATAAATTTATCATGACTCTTTTCTTCGATATTATTTATTGAATCCCTTATTTTGCTAGAACTAAACTCTCCAGACATAACGGAGTATTTCCCATTATTATCTTTAGAAGTAATAATCAAATAATCTGGTTCTAGTAGTGTTCCTAGTGTGGAATTGTGCGTTATAACCACAACCATGCTATTACTTGAAAGCTTCTTTAATACAGTATTTAATTCCGTTTTTATATAAGCATTATCCAAGGAAGATTCCGGTTCATCTATTAGTATAATAGATTTATTTTTAGCTTCATTCAACCTTAACATCAAAGCAAATCCAACAGCTTGCCCTCCAGAAGCGGGAATCCCTTCCGAATCAAGAAGTTTAACTTCTTTACGAACTAAATATTCTGCAAAATTAGCTTCATTATAAAATTTTTTCTGCTTTAAATTGTTCAAAAAATCAATGAAACTTTTGTTTTTATAAGCTACCATTAAATCATTATTAACTGCTTCTTTCGTTCCAATTTCCTTTTGAAATTGACTAGCAGAATCGTAGGGCACTAAATTTACTTGTATTTGATATCCATGCAAACTTTCCTTTTTTAAAGAAGTTGTTTGGACAATTCTTTCTAAGAAATAACTTATTTTTTTCTCTAACTGTTGCCTATGAATCACTTTATTAATACTACATTCTTGAATTTTAGTTATTCCTGTTCGTGCTGTAACTGTAGATTTAACCTCTAACATGATTTTATTGACTCTATTTCTAATCTCATTATTCTTTCTGTGTTCCACATATACATCCCTAAGTTCTGAATAAACTTCAATAAAATTATTTTTCTTTTGGATACTATTTGATAGAAGTTTCCATATTTCGTCTTTTGCAATAACTTCTTTAATATTTGTGAGTGCCTCTTCTATAAATTCTGTTTTAGACAATTCAAATTCAACTTCCTTAAACAACGTATACTTTTGTCGAGACTGACTCTTAGCCATTTCATCAGCAAAGCGTTTAACATCATCTAAAAAATTTTCAATATTTTCAAATTCATTATCAGCATTTAGATAATTTTTTATTTTAGAAAATTCAGTTTTATATTTTTCCTGCCACAAATTGATAGCTGTAAGACCTTGCTCTTTTCTTTGCTTTTCAATGTATTCATCTGCATGAGCAGTTTCAAATTGCTTTATCTCATAGTAATCCTCTTTACTATACCACCTTTTAATTTGATTCAGAAAATATGTCTTTCCAGTTCCACGTTTTCCTACTACTAAATTAAGTCCTGTAGAAACGTTTACTCCATTAATGTTAATAACATCTTGCAAGTTTTCTTTATTTACACTTACTTTATCTCTATTCTGTAAACATTTTTTTATATCTTCAAATTCACATGAATCAACTTGTATATACGTTTGCTTACCGCTTAACTCTTCAATATTATTTCGCCCATCAGCATCCTTATCTGTAGCATGTGCATCACTAAATAAACAAGGAATCAAGCTAGTATCATCTTTTTTAGCAATATTAAATCTTAATTGATTAGGAACTCCTCCCACACATACTACCTCTTGTAAGGGATCAGGTATTTCTTTTACCCCCTTACTTTTTCCTAATTCAAATATATAAATTCCTTGATCCCAACAAGATAATTCTTTACATAATTGATCACACGTTATCCTATCTCTATTAGTTTGATGCACTTTAGATAACCAATCTGAGAAATTAGATAGTTCATCAACACAGTCAATGGGAAAAACTACATTTACATGTCCAATATCCAAAGTAAGTTCAATTCCTGGATAAACTTTCACATTGTCCAAATTTTTTGAAATTTCATCAAAGTTTTCTTTATCAAATAAATCATGATTTGTTATCGCTATAGCATCAAGCTCCGTAATTTTAATATATTTCTTTAACCAATCTAGTGAAAATACAAACTCAAAATCTTTAACACTTGCAATAGTATGAATATGAAAATCAATTTTTTTGGTCATTAATAATCCCCCTTATTCATAACAAGTACTCCCATATATTTAATTATATATCATCTTAAATAATATGCTAAATTCCTATAACATTCAACTTCCACTAATTATCTGCATAAAATTCTTTAATTTTAAACAGTTTATATTGCTCTCATCTTTAAAACTATTAGAGCAATTAAGGTAAAAATTAATACATATTTCTGTCATGCACTCTTTTTATATCCCAATGGTTAACACTATTCTTGAAAAATAATTTTATTTAATTGCTTTTCTATTAACGCCTTTTCTATTTTGCTAAGCCTCAAATAATCAAAATTTTCAACTTCTTTTTCAATAACTGATATATAGGCATCTACATCTAGGTTCCAATATTTCAAATACCCTAAGAGTGCCATCCTATATCTATATACAAAATCTGTATCCTGTAAATAAATATAGTAATCTTTATCCACCATCTTAACGGTAAAGAACTTAGTAAACATTCCTTGATTAACATTGATATGATTTCTACTTATCAACTTATCCATAATTAAGCATATGCTATTATCATAAATTCCAACGCGTATTATATCTTCCAATATCAATATAGTGTACAGTGGCATATTATCCCAGTCAGTATACTTCAAGTCGCTAATATTTTTAACAATGAAGTTACTAAGACTATTACTAGTAATCAAATAATTGTTACTATCATAAATAGATTTTTTAGATAAAATCAACTCCAAATTATTTAAATATTTTAGCATTAAATTTTTTCTCTTCCACCCTTCGTTCAGTTCTATTTCACGTGTAAAATCATCCATATCATCTAACAATATATCCTGTACTAATAGCAATTTTAATTTATCAAATTCTTTAAAAGCATAAAAAAAACTCTCATCCAACTTCCTTTGATATCTAGTATCAAAAATACGTTTAAATTTTTTTATATCTATCGTCTGGTCACATTTTACTATTAATTGGCATATCCTATTAAATTGATTCTTTTTTTCAGAAGTCGTAGTTCTAAACACATCTCTGAGAATGTCTAAAGAGTATCTCACACTACAGTCCCAGTCATTATCTTCTAAATAAAATAATCTATACAAAGCATAGGCACCACGATAGTCTCCTGCCATCGATTTCACAATAAGAAATACGTTCTCAATATTCTCTTTATTTGCATATCCGATTTCAGACATTAAGTAATCAAAACAAATTTCAGAGTATGCCAAGTTAGTATCATCATTCGAATTCAATATCCCTTCGTGATAATTACCAATTGTTTTTAGTTTACATAAATCAAATAAGCTTCCTTCCAATTTATCTTTGATACCTACATAAGCATTTAAGAAATTTTTCCATGAATCGTTCACAAACTTATTATAGTATTTTTTCTTTTCATTACATACAAGTGTACTCTTACTGCCTGTGACATCTTCAAAAACTATTCTTTCTATATTTTGATTCAAATAAAGATATACTTCTTTCCCTGATTTTATTTTAGGAGCATTTTTACTCGCTGAGAATATTTCCACAGATTTAATGTTCTTCCAACTTTCTTCTTTTATTTGTATGACATTACCCATTTCCGGAATCGAAATATCTAATCTGCCACTATACTCGAATTCTTTCTCAGATTTAATTTTCTCATAGCCAAAATTAGGCATTTCTTCAAATAATTTAGCAATTTTTTTATCGGAGTTAGCTAAATTGGATATTTTCTTAAATATATAGCCATGTATATTTTTTTCAATAGGGAAGTTAGAATATAAAGTTACTATAATATCTTCAATCCTAGAACTTTCTTCTATTCCTCCTACAACATACTGATACTTATCATTTTTGATCCAAGAATGATTTCTTTCAATTAACTTATCAAAGATTTTAATATCTTCTTCAAACATCTCAAGTGCAACACTAAACAGCATATCATTATCTTTGTTAAATAAGTCTTGATTTAATAACAAATCATATTTTCTTACAACAAAGCTTTTGTAATTAACTATTCCGCTAGTACTAAATTTAGCTAAATTATCTATTTTTAAATTGGTGTATCTTGATAGACTATCAAAAACAATCTTGACATATTCACATCTGTGACTATCAGACTCTAAATTCTTAATATCTTCTTCTAATTGTTCAAAAAAGTGACCTACCCTAGGATCAGAGAAATATTTCTTATTCATATAATCAAAATATTCACTATACTTATTACCTATCTTTTTTCTTATAGTCCTCTTTAAAGTATAATCATTATCCGATTTCATTTCTATTATCACTTCAAAAATATCGAAAATAAACCAGAGTATCATTACAAAAATAAACACTAAAAAGATGATTACTGACTCCCAAATATAATATACTATTTGGTTCTCTAAAAAATATAGCGCTAAAATTGAAAATAATAATGCTATATAAAATTCTGGAATCTTTGTTATTTGATACACTAGACTATGTTTCACTGCAAATTCTAACTTATTCATTCCCAAGTAATTATCATTTTTTCTATTATCATACCCAGCTATAAATGGAAGAAAACCATAGTATAAGCCGTAAAGTCCCACTAGTGTGAGTACTGCAGACAGTATTGTATAAAAATCCAAATTATCTTTTGTGTATACTCCAATTATACCAATAAGGCTATAGTAAATCAGAAACACCCAAATTATAATATGAGCAGCTATTTTATCTTTTCTAAGTATTAGTTTTTCTATAAAAAATTTCCCCCTAATAGATACTTTTCTAGCCACAATAAGGATAATTCCCCCTATAAATGGTAAACAAAATATTAAAGCTGTTCCCATATTACTTAAATTCCTTTCATATCTAATAAGTTAAAAATTCACAATAATTATGCCAAATGAAGCAAAAGATTTGATATGACAGTATCCATTCCCTCTACCTTTACTCCATCTTCCTCTTATTCAAAATAGCCCGCACTACCTTTTCTCGGGCATTTATCGTATCAGCTGAATTTAGTTTTTCGTATTCATAGACTAAAACATCTGCGATCAACAGTTGTGACATCCGCCCGATAAGTGAGCCACCATTTAGAAAATCATCGACCGCCGTTTGTAACACGATATCAGCTTCAAGTGCGATCGGTGAAGCAGGATAAGTGGTGATCGCAATGATCTGAGCTTGGTTTTTCTTAGCGATCTTTAGTGGTTCTAACGTATCTTTTGTTCTCCCAGTCAAAGAAAAAACGATAAATAGATCTGAACTATTGGTGATCGCTGCTAATTGGGCTTGATAATGCGGATCAGTCACTGCTTGTGCTCTTACTCCGATCCGTAAGAGCATACTTTCCAATGCCTTACTCGAGAGTGCACTGCCTCCTACCCCTAATATATATATGCGTTTTGCTTTTCCTATTGCTGTAACAGCTTTGGCAAGTGCTTCTTGGTTTAATTCACTTAAAGTTGTCTTGATCGTTTTAGTCAGAGCGTTTTCGATGCTAGCGTACGGTGAATTTTCTGTTTGTTCGACATTGCTGGAATAGTCTTCTTTTGCGACCTCAACTTTTAGATCAGCAAAACCACTATAGCCTAATTTGTGGCATAACCGTACGATCGTTGCATCACCGACCTTGGTCTTTTCCTTGATATCGTTCATCGTTTCATAGACGATATCAGCTCCTGCCCATAAAAAATGATCGGCTACCTTTTTTTCAGCTGGCGTTAATTCAAAATAACTTTGATGGATCTTTTCCTTTAATTTCATCGTCATGACCTCTCTTTATACCATAACTATACACTTTTTTGGAGTTTTTCTCCATAGTTCATTTAAAATGGATAAAAACGTTTACAAAAAATTCTAAACATGTTATATTACGTTTGGAGATATTATCCAAAAAATATAAAAACGGAGTGAGATGTATGCTAAAATCAGAATTTTTACGTAAGATAGATCATGGTCTGATCGTGTCCTGTCAAGCATTACCAGGCGAACCACTCTATACACCAGAAGGTGGAGTAATGCCTCTTTTAGCATTGGCAGCAAAGCAAGCTGGCGCTGTTGGGATCAGAGCCAATTCAGTACGGGATATTCTAGAGATCAAGGAAAAAGTTGATCTTCCAATCATTGGGATCATCAAACGTGACTATCCACCAACAAAGCCCTATATCACACCCACGATGAAAGAAGTCGACGAATTGGTAAAAACAGGCGTTGAAGTTATCGCACTTGACTGTACTTTACGCAAACGTCATGACGGAGCAACTATCAATGAATTCATTGAACAGATCAAACAAAAATATCCCGATCAATTGTTGATGGCCGATATTTCGACTCTAGAAGAAGGCTTGAACGCTGCTAAAGCTGGGGTCGACTTTATCGGGACTACATTAGCTGGTTATACAAAAGAAAGTCCTGCTTTAGACGGTCCTAATTATCAATTGATCAAAGAGTTAGTTGATGCTGGGTTAGATGTGATCGCCGAAGGTAAGATCCATGATCCAAAACAAGCTAAAAAAGTTCAAAAATTAGGTGTCGCTGGCATCGTTGTCGGAGGTGCGATCACACGTCCTAAGGAGATCGCCACACGTTTTATTGATGAATTAAGGGGGTAATCACCATGTTTAAAAAATTCTCACGCCTCGGAAAAGCCTTTATGTTACCGATCTCGATCTTACCAGTCGCTGGTCTTTTGCTTGGTCTAGGTGGCGCGCTCAGCAATGAAAGCGCCGTCAAAACTTATCCATTTTTAGATCAAGCCTGGTTACAGACGATCTTAAAGGTCATGAGTTTTGCGGGTAATGCCGTCTTTTCAAACTTAGCATTGATCTTTACGATCGGGATCGCAGTTGGCCTTGCCACCAGTGATAAAGGAACGGCCGGTCTAGCTGGTGGAGTATCATTTTTAGTTTATACAGCAACGATCAGTGGTTTACTTGAATTATTCTCGCCTAAAGGTGCAACGATCGATACTGGTGTCGTTGGTGCGATCGTCATCGGCTGTACCGTAGCTTATCTGCATAATCATTATCGCAAGATACAACTTCCCCAATTCTTAGGTTTCTTTGGCGGTTCTCGTTTTATTCCGATCATCTCAGCTTTAGCAGCCATCGTCATCGGTGCCTTCTTTTACATGATCTGGCCACCGATCCAAAGTGGGTTGCGTGTTGCTGGGGAAAATATCGCACACATGGGCGCCTTTGGAACATTTCTTTATGGTTTCTTGCTTCGTTTGACAGGTGCTGTTGGGTTGCACCATACGATCTATCCACTCTTTTGGTACACTTCACTTGGTGGGACCGAAGTAGTTGCCGGGCATACGATCTCAGGTGCGCAAAATATCTTCTTTGCCCAGCTAGCTGATCCTAACCATACTGGTCTTTTCACTTATGGGACACGTTTCTTTGCTGGACGGTTTGCGACCATGATGTTTGGCTTACCAGCTGCTGCTTATGCAATGTATCGCTGTTTACCAAAGAAAAATCGTAAAAAAGATGGTGGTTTATATCTCAGTGGTGGGTTGACCTCATTTCTAACGGGGATCACTGAACCGATCGAATATACTTTCTTGTTCGTAGCCCCATGGTTATATGTGATCCATGCCTTTTTAGACGGATTATCTTTCTTCTTTGCTGATCTTTTGAATATCCGGATCGGTAATTCCTTCTCGGGTGGTTTTATTGATTTCTTGTTATTTGGGATCTTACAAGGTGAAGATAAGACGAATTGGTTACGCGTCATCTTCTTTGGGATCGTTTGGGCCTTTGTCTACTATGTGGTCTTTACTTTCTGTATCAAGAAATTCAAAGTCGCTATCCCAGGTCTAGAAGCTGAGGATACTGAACCTGTCCAAGCAGTGCCGACTGATAATTCTTTAAACGCTGAATCTAAGCTCGTGATCCAAGCACTGGGTGGGCCTGAAAACATCGAGACAGTCGAAGCCTGTGCCACACGTTTGCGTGTCGCTGTCGTTGATAAAAGTAAAGTCAACAAGAAGACCCTCAAAAGCTTAGGTGCGGTTGCCGTTTTAGAAGTAGGTGGTGGGATCCAAGCCGTCTTTGGTGGTAAAGCTGATCTCTTTAGCCAAGAGATCAATCAAATTTTAGGAAAAGGTGATTAAAGATGTTTGGTTTTAAGAAGAAAAAATTAGAATTAGCAATGCCCGTTGATGGTAAGATCGTTTCTTTAGCAGAAGTTCCAGATGAGGTATTTTCTACTGGAATGATGGGACAAGGTTTTGCAGTGAAACCGACCGCAGATGAGATCTATGCTCCAGTTGCTGGAACGATCACCAATATCTTCCCAACAAAACATGCGATCTCGCTCAAGACAAAAGAAGGGGTCGAGATCTTGTTGCACTTAGGTCTTGATACCGTCGAGCTAGCAGGAAGTCCTTTTGAAATGTTCGTATCAGCCAACCAAGAAGTCTCACCTGAAACGCTCCTTTGTAAGATGGATAAAAAACAGATCACTGAGGCAGGGAAATCAGATGTTGTCTTAGTACTAGTAACATCAGGTGAAGAGGTCACTATGACTGATATGGATAGCTCACTACATGGTATGAGCTGTGGCTCGGTGAAAATTGGGTAATAACAGTAACTAAAAACAGGCTGAAAATCAATGTTTTGAACATGATTTTCAGCCTGTTTTATTTTTATCGTCTTGGAAAATCTTCAAGAAAACCGTAAAATTGGGATTTATCCGAATAATCTGCTCTATACCTACTATTTAATCCTGCTTTTTTGGCAACATCACTCAGCTTTACTAAAAGCTTTCCATCTTCACCTAAAAAACGAATCTGGTTACTAAAACCGACCGCATATATATATTTGACAAGTCTATCGACTAGATATTCAGGGTGTTCTTCTTGATCGATCTTTTTATAGACTTGTGCCAATACGTCTAAAATATCTAGTAATCCTGAATTTTTTTCTGGACGTTCTGCCAAACTATTATACAATTCATGGACTACTTCTTTTACATGATTTACATTAACTTTTTCTGTCATTTTGATCCTCCTCCAAAGCTCCCGAAAGGAGTATTTCCCCAGCGTTGAGCACCTTCAGTCACAGGTACATTGGTAGAGGTGCTTGCAGAAGCTGTATTACTAAAACTTGTCACAACATCAAAAGTTGAAATCACCGCTACGATAACTAATGATTTTTTCATAGTACATCTCCTTTTTAATGTAATCTATCCAACAAACAGCTTACAATTGGATTTTATCACACTTGATTTATAATAAAAATGTAATATTTTTAATTTAATATTACTTTTTTTAATTAAAGACGAAGGAATCACATCACATTAAAATTGGTTATCTAAAAACAGCCGTGGATCAACTTAGACTGGTTCATTTACGGCCATTTTTAGTCTCATTGCTCGCGATCTTTCAGTTCCAAAGATTCGTAATTATAATCTAAAAGACTGCTCTATATAGATATCTGAAAAAAATTCAAGTTACAAAGTGATATGGCGACTAGATCATCTAATTACTGCTAAATTCATTAACAAATTTCCCCAAAAAAGAGTGTATTTAACATATTTCTTTCCCCATTCTTTTTCTAAGTTAACATCAAAACCTACGTAACCTTAGAGCAACAAGCATCCCGTTTATTTCCCAATTAAAATTCTGCCTGTGGATAACTCTCTACAAATATCTTGATCGCTTTCAGCTATAGCGGGTTTAACTGGTGCAAAAAACACTGTTACTTTTATTTTCCCTACATACTCATTACTCACCATAATTGATATTATTGATCTCTATAGTAATTTTGTATGTTTCCAGCGGTAAAATTTCTGTCATAAGCGATTTTATTCTTATTGTCTAAAGTCCATTAAGTTTCCCTATTTCCATAATTGATCATTTAACACTATGACAAATATTTCACCGATATTTCGTTAATAAATCATCAATAAATTTAAGCGTGCTATCAATATTTCGTCAATAAACTTAAACACTTCATCAATACTTTCAGCTAACTTAATATAAGACTTTTGCCATATCACGTCTTTTCTGTGATACTATATATCACTATTTTTAAATTATTTACGTTAAGCTCGCTATTCAAAAAAATAAGCGAGCCCCGCAAGACTCGCTTCCCACTATATTCTCCCGCACAATCCCCTAGTTCGCGGGTAAATTTTCCGATAAATATCATATATTCGTTGATACTTATCCACATTTTCAGCAATAGGCATGATCGTATCACTATAAGCGACAAAGTTATCCACACATTCAGCTAAGTCAGCGTACCAGCCTAGCCCTGTGGCAGCTAACATTGCAGCACCTAAACCTGGGCCCTGTTCAACTTCTAACGTCGTCACGGGCATATTAAAAATATCGGCTTGCATCTGTAGCCAGACAGCATTTTTTGCTCCACCACCAACTGATACAAGGCGTTTTAATTCATGCTTAGGATCCAACAATGCTTGTGAATCTTTCAACGAAAATGTTATCCCTTCTAACACAGCTCTAGCAAAATGATCCAACGTATGCCGTGCATCGATCCCAATAAAACTACCTCTGATCTGACTGTCAAAGTATGGTGTCCGCTCGCCAACTAGATACGGTGTAAACAATAAGCCCTCAGCTCCAACCGCGATCTTCTCCACATTTGCCAGTAATTCGGCAAAACTCTTATCTGGCGCAAACGTATCTCTAAACCAATTCAGACTATGACCCGCTGCTAACGTCACGCCCATCGAGTAATAATGATCATCCACAGCATGTGCAAAAAAATGTAACTTACCTTGATTATCTACAAATTTTGGTCGTGCTCTCAAAAACACACCTGAAGTTCCGATGCTTACCATCCCTACATCACGCTTCAAGATCCCAGCTCCTAGGGCAGCACACGCATTATCTGCACCTCCAGCAAACGTCAGCACATCATTTTTAAAGCCAAATTCTTGCTTTACCGCTTCACGCAAGGTCCCCGTCGCCTCGCTTGATCTGACTAATGGTGGCATGATAGTTTCTGGTATTTCAAAGTGTTCAAGGACTGCCTTAGACCACTGCTTGTGCTCTAGATCAAGCAACAATGTGCCCGCAGCATCCGAAAAGTCCATCGCTAAATTCCCCGTTGACCACCAACGTAGATAGTCTTTTGGTAATAAGATATGTCGAGTTTGCTTCCAGATCTGTGGTTCATGTTCTTTGACCCACAATATCTTTGGCAAGGTAAATCCTTCTAAAGCGATATTGCCCGTGATCTGCTGAAGTTCTGGACCATATGTTTGCATGATCATTTCACATTGTGCTGTCGTGCGAACATCATTCCACAAGATCGCCGGGCGCAACACTTCAAAGTTTTCATCCAATAATACTAGACTGTGCATTTGCCCTGAGAAACTGATACCAGCTAATTTTGCTGTAAAATCAGCCACTTGTTGCTTTAATTGCTCCAGTACTTTGCTACAAGCTTTTATCCAAGCTTTGGGTTCTTGTTCCGAATATCCAGCCTTTGGATGGCTCAGCGTGTACTCGCTACTGGCGATTGCTCTGATTTTTCCATCATTATCGACCAACGTCCCTTTTAATGAACTGGTTCCGAGGTCTATTCCTAGTACATATTTCATTTTGCACCTCACAATACTTCATAAACTGTAGTTGCACGATACTTTTTCGTTAGTGGATCTTTTACTTGCTGTAAGTAGTTAGGGCGCCGTTGCATCTCAAACGTTATCCCCGCGTGCTTATAGATCCAGATCCCGTTATTTATCTTCTCCATTCGCTCCACTTTGTTCAACGTATAGATAACGCAAGCTTCCTGATCACTTGTTATCCTAAGAGCATTTTTACGATCTTCACTTGCTAAAAAGATCTCAGCAGGCTCACCTTGATCAAAAACATAGGCTAGATCGATCCCATTTGCACAGAATTTAGATAATTCTGTCCCTTGTTCAAAGGCTTCGTTGATCTGCTTTGGTCGACTAAAATCAAACTTTGCCTGCTCATCTTTCATATCGTCAAACTTACCAGTAGGGATAAATTCATTATCTACTAATTGTAACGATGTCTTTGGTAGCTTGAGCCAATGCTTAGCTATTCCCAGCGTCTTGTCCTTATTTAAGTTAAAATATGCGTGATTTGTCAAGTTACAAACTGTCGGTGACAAAGCCTCACCAATATACCTGACTTTTAATTTATTTTTTTCAATGCTATAAATGATTTTTAAATACATTGGTTCATAGACAGACTCAGTATCGACGTACTCCAAACAATAACTGGTCGCATCTATGCGCCTAACAAACCAATGCTTCTTATGCAGACCTGCTTTTCCCCCATGGAGTTGAACTCGCCCTTCATTTGTGTCCAATGGTCGGCCTTTATAGACTGGAGGATATACTCGCCCTGCGATCCTACCGACCGTTCCAAAATAATAAAAATCATCGGGATAATTTCTTTTATCTTGATAATGTAACACATAATTTGTCTCATTTTGCTTTTTGGTAAGCTCGATCAGTGTAGCCCCGATATCGATGAATTTGACCCTGAGGTATTCATTTTCTAACACATATTCTTCCATCTTCTATCCTCCTACAAAAAAGAGAAGTTGCACCAGGCCCCTTCTCCTCTTTTTTCAGCGTTTGATATTTGGATCAGTAAAGATATCTGTTGCATCGTCACTTGGCGAGGAAAATTCAGATACGATCGCCCCTTCATCTGCTGCTTGAAACCAATGCTTAGTATTAGGCAAGATCGTATATTGCTCGCCAGCCTCTAACACGATCTCATGCAATACGGTATAAAACTCAGCTGAATCAGCTGGTATCTTGGCCCGAATATTTGGTGTTTCTAGCCCCTCAACGTAGAGATACACCTTACCTTTCCGTACCCGAAATGTTTCCATTTTCCCCTCGATCTCACCTTTATTGCCTCTTCTTGGATGTCGATGTTCAGGACAAGTTTGGTTGGGCACTAGCACCATCTCTTTAGCACAATATCGCTCATTATTCACATAGACGATCAAGTTCAAGCCCTCGATCTCTGGTCTACCCAATCCAAAATCAGCATATTCGATCTTATCCAATTCGGCTTGTGAAAAGACGATCTCGGAATTTTTATAAAAGTCTAAAACTTTTTCTTTGTAAGTCATGTGCTCCCTCCTATCAACTGATCTTAAGTTCGCTAAAGTTGATATCTTCTTCCTCATCTTCAATTGTGACAGTTTCGGCTGGATCAACAGCTTTCATAAGGGTGATGAAGGTAATTGCCTGTGCGAATGAACCGATCAATAAAGCTAAGATAAAGAGCAAACCATGGTTACCAGTCATTGTTGGAACAGCAAACATCCCAGAAGCCGGAATATGTGAATCACAGCCCCAATACATTGAAAGAGCACCAAAGACTGCACCACCTACACCAGTTGCGATCATGTTTTTCATCCAATTCTTGAAGATGATCGGAAAACAGCCTTCTGTTATCTGACAAAATCCCATTGGAATAGCTGCTTTGAGTGTCTCGATATCTTGCTTATCAAAAACATTCTTTTTGACGACTTTTTGTAAGAGATATGCGATCCCATAGCCAAATGGTGTGATCATCGAAGCACCGATCAAAACTGTAAGTGGTGGATAGATCCCCTCGGAAAACATCGCAAACACAACGGCAAAGACAGTCTTGTTGATCGGACCACCATAGTCGATACTCGATAAAACTCCAATGATGAGTCCGTATAAGATCAACTGTGAGCTGTTTAGACTTTGCAAGTAATCGGTGAGCAAGCCTACGAGCCAATTTATCGGCTCACCTAAGACATAATACATGACCATACCACTGATAAAGCTGGAAATAAATGGAACTATTAGAGTTGGCATCAATCCTTCCATCCATTTAGGAACTTTAAGACTTGAGTACAATAAAGACGTTACTATCCCTGCGATAAAACCTGCTGCGATCCCGCCAATAAAACCTGTATTGATCCCGTGAGCGACAAAACCAACGATCAACCCTGGTGCGATCCCCGGCTTATCTGCGATCGAGTATGCAATTGCAGTTGAAACGATCATCGGTAAGAAACCTAGGCCATAGCCCCCCATCGTTGTCATCGTATCGGCAAAGCTAAAACCCTTAGCAAAATCTGTGATCGCTGTGCCTCCCATGATGTTTCCGATCGCTAATAGAAAACCAGATGCACAAATGATCGGTAGGAAAAACGAGATCGCCGTCATCAAATGCTTTTTAAAGCCAAGTTTCTTTAGATATTCCACGATATCACCCCTTTTCTAACTCCTCTAACTTCTCGATCAATTTATTCGGTGATTTTACAACAATGCTGGTCGGAACTTCAACGACTTTCTTGTCAGCAAAACGCTCACGTCCATTTACCTTGATATCAGCAGCAATGATGACGATATCAGCTTGGGCGATCTGTTCTTTTGACAAGACCTCTTGGCGCCCAGCCAGTCCTTGAGTCTCGATATGTGCTTCATGGCCCCTGCTTTGCGCCGCTTGGATCAACTTTTCTTTTGCAATATACGTATGCGCGATCCCTGCGGTACAGGCTGCGATCCCGACGATCTTCATGACATTTCCCTCCCTTTAAAATTGAAAATATAAATGTGCTTTGTTCTCTGCTTTAAATAATTTATTCTTAGCATGTACTACTTTTTCTGTTTCTGACATTGGTGCTGGGAATAAAACATTTGGCTCTCGTTTTTCGTTATTGCCATCATTTAGCTCTTCACGTAATTTATCAGCAAATACGATCTTGATATCACTTGAGATATTGACCTTGCTGATCCCATGTTCAACAGCTTGAGTAACTTCTTCATCTGGATTACCCGAACCACCATGTAAAACTAGTGGGATATCGACTGCTTCAGTGAGTTCATCTAAAATGTCGATCCGCAATTTTGGCTTGATGTGCTTAGGATAAAGCCCATGTGAAGTTCCGATCCCAACAGCCAAGCTATCGCAACCTGTGCGCAAAACAAAGTCTTTAGCAACTGCAGGATCAGTGTAAACACCTTCTTCTACTCCACCCTCAACGTTATTACCAGTATTTCCGATCGTACCTAACTCAGCCTCGACTGATACCCCGACTGCATGAGCTGCCTCAACAACTTTTTGTGTAATAGCTACGTTTTCCTCGTAAGGCGCCAGTGATTTGTCGATCATGACCGAGGTAAAGCCTAACTGGATCGCATGGATGACTTGTTCATAACTTCCCCCATGATCTAAATGGATCGCTACTGGAACTTTTGTTTTATGCGCTTCCGCTAAACACTGTGCAATAAAGCTATCAGTCAAAAAGCTCAACTCATCTGGATGGATCGCGATGATAAATGGTGTATTTGTTGCTTCACATGCCTTTACCGTTGCGTTTAACAATTGACCTGAGCCACAGTTATACGCTGGGATCGCAAATTTGTGCTCTTTAGCGAGTGTGAGTAATTCTTTTCCTGACACTAATACCATGTTATTTTCCTCTTTTCTATTTATGAATTCGTCAGTAGATCATACAAATTATCTTTATTGTCAACTTGGATCAAATTTTGGATAAAGTCATCATGAGCTAACAAGATAGCTATCCTCTGTAATAAAAGGATATGTGTCATATCAGCATCCTCTTCTTTGACAGCAAACATGATAACAACTTTGACTGGCTTTTCATCCAGTGTTTCCCATGTGATCGTTTCCTCCAAGATGGCGATCGCGATCGCAGTTTGTTTAACAGCGATCGACTTTCCATGTGGGATCGCTACACCTTGCCCAATACCCGTGATACCTGCTGTTTCTCTTAAATAAACATCATCTACAAAAGAATTGATATCGCTTACAAAATCATTTTCATAAAGTAAGGTTGCTAACTCCTGTATCACCTCAGCCTTATTCTTAGAAGTTGAGCGAATGACCATCAATTCTTTGCGAATAACTTCCTTCAGTAACTTTTCACCCATTGTTTCACCATCTTTCCAACTAAGTCAATTTTTCCTCTATAACTTTACTTGGCGCATCGATGAGCGTAGCGACAAATTCGCTATCGGCTAATTTTTGCATCACTTTTACCAGCTGGGCGATCCCTTCAGTTTGTTCATCGTATTCTTTGGGGATGATCAAACAAAGTAAAAGTCTCACCTTTGAGCCATCTAAACAATTCCAATCGTGGATCTCATTAGCTAAAGTTACGATACACAGCTGGACTTTATTATCTTCATGGATAAAATGTGGCAGTGCTAAGCCCTTTTCTAAAGCCGTATCGCTGATCATTTCTCTAGCCATCATTTCTTCAAAGATCTCCTGCGCTCGTATTTGTTGCAAGTTCTCAGCTAATTTATCAGCTAGTTTCTTTAAAACTTCGACTTTTGAAGTGCACTGTGTGATACGAATATGGATAAAGAATTCATTTTTCATTGACTACTTCCCCCACCGCATTATTCAAAGAAACGATATCTCTAGAAGTTAAAATTGCACTGACCAAAACGACCGGTATGTCTATCACTTCTTCCAACGGGATCGTCGAGATCAACAGATCGATCTTTTTTGGACTATTGGCAAGCGTTTGCGAAATATTTGTATTAGCACTCATTCCAATAATGTTTATCGTGGGTAGTGTTTGCTTGATCTTGACTGCTAATAGTTTAGAAGTCCCTAGACCAGTCGTACAGATCACGTAAGCATTTACCTTTTTTATCCCTAATTCCAAATATTTAGCAAAATACAAAGCGATAAAACCAGATTCATCTTGTGATATCTCGGGCAAATTGTACTTGTCCACTATCTTTTGTGAGGCATCTAATATAGCTTCATAGATCTCTTTATACTCCATAGAGATCTCTTCCAATAAAGCATTGGTCAAGAGAATATTTTTTTCCAAACGCTCTAACATATACTGGATATGTGAACTTAACTCAGCTAAATTAGTGACTTCAAAGAGCACTTTTAGCTTTTGTGAGACCAAACTGATGTAATCTTTAGCGATCTGTTCAGCTAGTTCATGGACGATCACATCACTAGTTTCGCTGAGCCTAGCTGAGCTGAGATAATCAAATAGATAATATATCTCGCTACTACTGATCTTCATTCCCAAATATTGCTCGATATTTAGGAATATTTGTTTACAGACACTGTATATCTCTAGTTGATCTAATATTTTTTCTTGTTTTAGTTCTTTTGATTTGGCTGTAAGTGTAACTGTCTTGTATTTCTTAGCTCTACTCAGCAAAACATATATATGCGATAAAAAGCTAACATTATATGGATACTGGAGTGTTCCTCCTAGAGCAGCACTAGCAAATTCTAGTTGCTTGATCGCAAATTTGAGATCCAAGTGATCAATGTCTTTAGCCTGACTTTCAATAGCTCCGATGTCAGTTGCTTTATCTAGATTTAAGATGATCTCCATGATCGCAGCACGCACATTCTTTTCAGAACCCGCGATCGCTAGACTACGCGCATGTCGCTTTAGCGCTAAGCCATACCTTGCTAACTTTTTACCGATCAGTTGCTGATCTTTTTTGATGACAGACTCACTGACAAAAAATTTATCATAGATCTGATCAAGTCTTTTAGCTTTTGGCGCGCTCAAAAGTAATTCACGGATCACAGCCAAGCAGCGGTCTTCTTCTTCATCGATCGGCGAAGTATTACGCAAATATACGCCGTAATTTATTTTGTAGCCTACACCCCTTTCAGAAATAATTATCGGCTGATCGTAACGTTGATTGATCGTAGCGATCCAACGAATGACTGTCACTTTAGAGATGTCAAATCGTTTAGCCAACTGTTCAGATGTCACATAGTCTGTACTGTGCAGCAAAAAATTCAACAATTCCTTCATTTTTTCTTTTTTCATAAGTGGCACCCTCTTTACAATTCTTATTGTACCGAAACTTATGCCTTACGTTAGCTTCAAAATTGATAGTTGCAACTAGCAATTAATGAAACCCCTTTCTCTTAAAGCAAATATAACATGTTTTATATACTCCTAACAATCGTTTCCCAAGCGATCCAAATAACCCAGTCTACTACTTATTTTCTACAACAAAAAAGAGATGGTAAGCACAAGTCTTCCACCTCTTTTAAAATATTATCCCATACGCTGATAGCCCATAGGCCCAGTTAAGTTCCCGTTGCCCATAAGTCACGATCTTTTTGTAAAATTCACTAACATTTGGTGTCATCCCAACATGTTTAGAGACATTTTTGAGCGCTATCTGCCTTAGATCATACGATAAGTTCATTAATGCTCGACTAAAATTTGTTCCTGAACCTACACTATTTTTAAAACTTATAAATACTTTTCGTTCATCATCAGTTATACTGCTATCTACAATGAAATTATAAACTACAGTCATGATCTCATCTTCATTTATAATTTTCTCCATCTATCAAATCACTCCTTTTTTAGGGTATTATATGCAAGAGACCGTCTGTTGTCCAATAATTTTAACTCCATACAAAAAGGGGGCCAGAAACCTCCGTCCCCTAAAGCTACCGGTATTCGTAGTTATTCTATCCCTCCACAACCACTCCTTTAGACCGGTACCCCTGCAACAGTCCCAGCCCCTGGAATACTGCTTCCTTATATGCGATCTCGGCATTCCATTCGACTGTTTCCAAAATACAGGTAGCATGATGCAAGTCATCAGTGGTGATCAGTACCCCATGGCTATCCAGCAAGAAGATGTTATTAGCAGCTTTATCCCCTAAGGCTAGCAAGTGTTCATACACCATATCTGCCAGCTCTTTAGAACAAGCTGGGCGATACGGCAGACATTTGATCTCACCTAAAGCTAGATCGTTACTCGTTGCCTCGGTCACATTAGGCATGTCACGCCCGATCGTGGCCCAAAACATTGATTTAGGAGCGTGCGAATGATAGACGACCTCGATATTCTTATTTGCTTGATAGGCCTCTTGGTGCATATTCACTTCACGAGTCAGGCGCCCTGAACCATCGATCTGTTGCCCCGTTTCCAAGTCCACTACTAAGATCTGGCTCGCTTCGAGTTCGCCAAACCAAGCTTCTGACATAAAGGTTGGTGTCATTATCATATAGTCATGTCCTTTTTTGATCTTAACATGTCCATATTCGACATCCTGATGGGCGGTTATTTTCTGGGAAATATTTCCCCCAGCTACGTTCGTCATTTTCCGCTCAAACATCTTTCGTGCGACCCGTGCCATATCACGCCGTTCTGCTTCAAATAAAAATGTCTCTGTCATCGCAGTTTCCTCCTGTCATCAAATGCTTTTTGCAAACGTGCTCGCTTAGCTTCACGTTTCTTGTTATATTCTGCAAATAATATGTCATCACCCATGAAATACGTTACGGTCGCCAGGCTTCCAGCCGCTAGTAACAACCACAGATCCTGCTTGATCAGACTAGCCAAAAATAAACCTACCGCTAATAATAAACATAGTGACCAAGATCCCTTTGACGATAACATCTATCTCACCTTCTTTTTCTGACTAAGATCCATCCCATCCAAGGCATTTAAATCAATATTTTTATAATCGTTGACCTTCTTTTTACCACCAATATGCATCCCATCTAAAGCGTTCAGATCGATGTCTTGATAGTTTGCACTTGTCTTTGGTGTAGCAGTATTAGTTGGGGTAACATTAGCTAGAGTCGCATAGCGTTTACTTGGCAAAGCGATCTTTTGTTGGTCTTTGTACAACCAAATAAACAGCGCTGTCCAAATAACTGTAGCTACTACTGCCCACCATTGTCCCGCAAATGCTTGTCCAAAGAACAAACGAAAATCGGAGCCTTCGATCGTTGACCAAGATAGTTGTTGTCCAGCTGGAACTTTAAAACTTCCGGTCTGAACTGCTAATTTAGTGATCATTGGTGCAAAGTACGTCCCGCCATATAAGAAGATCGGAGTTGAGATGATTCCTAAAACGATCATGCGCAAAAGATTTGCCCCCGTCAAAAGCAAGGCCGCTACTGCAAAGGAAAGATTGATGATCCCCGCAAATGGTAGGATATTATTATTTGGTAAGATGATCGCAAAGAGTAATTCAACTGGCACTAAAACGATAACGGTCACCCAAAATTCACTGCGTCCGGCTAAGATCGGCCAATCTAAACCAATGTAGACTTGACGATCTTTGAAATGTTTTTTCATAAAATTACCCATAGCATCTGCGATCGGGTTCAAAGCCTCCATGAATAATTTAGAGATCATTGGAAACAGCGTCATCGCAGTTGCAGCTTGGATAGCTAGCATCAATGATCTTGAGAGTCCATATCCAGCACCAAACCCTAACAAGATCCCGATGATAAAGCCCATAACTTTATTTTCCCCAAAGATCCCGATCTTTTTTTGGATCGCTTCTGAGTCAAATGGCTTATTGAAGAGCGGAATATGATCCAATAATTTATTTACCGGGTTAAGGATAACGGCAAATAACGTAATGAAATGCGGGACCGTTACCCCTTCCATCCCCGTCATGTCTTCAATGTGGCGTTGCCAAACATCACCGATCTTGAGTTCAAAAATGATCTGGATAGAAGCGACAATAAAGCCTAAAAACATATTATTGGTAAAGTAGTACACGATAACATAAGTAAAGATCTTGTTCCAAACGTTCCACATATCAACATTGAGCGTCTTAGTCCAGTTGAATGTCAACATCACAAAATTGATCGCTAATAACAACGGGAAAAAGAGAAAAGCTACTTTATATGACCACGTGATCGCTGCCACACCGGTCCAACCGGCATCAACTGCATTTAGGGTCACCCCCAGCGCTTTAGACATCGCCTTCCCAGCTGGTGCAATGATCTCTTGCATATAGTTAACAACTAGATTCATCCCCGAAAAGGCCACGCCCAAGGTGATCGCTGCAATAAATGATCTCTTAAACGACAGACCTGCAACTAGCGCAATGATCAACATGATAAGTGGCACAAACACAGGTCCACCTAAATTCAAGACAAAATTGACGATCTCTTTTAAGACTTCCATTTAGCACACCTCTTTCAACTTGCCATTTGTTGCAAAGCCCAAATGATCTTTCTAAATGAATCTTCAGCATTATTACCTGTCAAAATATTGACCCCATTGACATCAACGATCCCGTGGCTATCACAAATATCTTGGATCTCTTGCGTTGGTTTAGCGATCCAAACGTAAACATCATATTTTGGTAACACACTTGCCAACCCTTTAAAATCAGTTGCTTCGACTTCGACTCCACTGATATTGTGGTCATCTAAGAAATCCTTGATCGACCCAACAACTGTTTCTGAAGTTGCAACACCACTACCACATGCTACGACGATTTTTGCCATTTTAGATCCCTCCCATTATTTATCAAATTCACGTTGTAAAAATTCAAACATTTCATTTTTTGCACTGATATTAGTCAAACCTGCTACAAATTCTTGATCTTGTAGCAACTTCATGAACTTTTGGAGTAAGATCACTTGATTTTTGGAATCGGTGATCCCCAAAAAGAAAAAGTATTGAGCTTGCATTGGTTCATTTGATCCCATCTGCAATACGTCTAATAATTTTTCATTTTTGACCATACAGATAAAGGCCTGATCCACATGTTTAGGATCAGTATGGGGCAAAGCTACTGGTAAGTATTTGGTCACTAATCCAGTCGGAAATTCCTGCTCACGTTTTTCTAGAGCCCCAGCGTAACTTTCCTTAACATACCCTAATTTCTGCAGGCGCTTGCCTACTTGTTCAAATAATTGGGCTTCACTTTCAGCAGCAAGATCTAAAAAAAATAAGTTCTGGATGCAACATCGCACGATAATCAACTGGCATAAGCTTCTACCTCCTTGATAAACCGCTTTCATTTATTTACAATTTAATTATAATACTTAAACAATTCAAAAAATAAATGTTATTAAATATATGACAAACATTCAAAAAAGCTTTATCATATTGTTCAAAAGTTCAGAATTTATTCAAAGAGGTAAGTAACGATGAAAAAACAGCAACGGCGACTCGAAAAATTATTATCAGTCCTTGAAGAAAACCAGCATATCCATATCAAGCGGTTAGAGGAGTTGATGGAGACATCAACTTCAACGCTTCGCCGTGATCTGATCGAATTGGAAAAATCCGGTATGGTTCGGCGTACATTTGGCTTTGTGACGCTCTTGAAGAAAAATAACATTGAATTTACCACGACTTACCGTGAAGCACAAAATGCTGATGAAAAAAATAAGGTCAGTTATTTTGCTTCAAAACTGATCAGCAATAATGATGCCATCTTTATCGATACTTCAACAACTTGCCAATACATTCTTGAACATTTGAACGACCAAACCAATATCAAGATCATCACCAATAACCTTGCGATCGCAGAAAAAGGACGCCTCCGTTCCAATCTACACATCTTCTTGGCTGGAGGCGCCCTTAAGCCTTATTCAAATTCATTTTTAGGTGATGATACTATCAAGTATCTTACTAATTTTCATGCTCGCATGGCCTTTTTCTCCTGCAACTCGATCAGTGAAAAAGGCGTCTTCATGGCTGATATGGAACAGACTCGTTGCAAACAATATATGCTCAAAAATGCTGAGCTAGCAGTTCTTTTAGTTGATCACACAAAGTTTCGGCAAGATACTGATTTCATCAAGATGGTCTCGATCCACAAACTGGATATCATCATTACCGATCAAAAGCCTGATACCACGTTCTTGAAACTGTGCAAGAATAGCGATGTTCGGGTGGTGTACTGAAACGGCAGTTAATATATTTTTCCAAATTAAAATTATAATTCACATAGCCTTAGAGCCACATGCGATTCCTTTTTTTCAAAATTAAATTTGCCCCTGTGGATAACTATTTTTTACTGCTGTCATTTGCTCAAAAAGGACAGCTATGTTCCCGTAATCCAAAAAAACTCCACGCACGGTTCCAAGAATAGGTTCCAATGTGGAGGGATCGATCTTTTTCATTTATACTCTAACACTTTAGCTAACAGATAATCAATCATTTTTGATCAAAAATCTGTTTCCAATCAGACTGTTTGTACTTAACACGAGAAGCTTGTTGCTCTTTTAACATCCGATCAATATTTATCAGTAATGTCTCACTGTCCAAATTATCAAAGAACTCTCTTACACTTGCTTCATCAACTTTAAAATTCACTGTCATGGTGATCCATCACTTCCTTAACATAAAACATGCATTCAGCTTAATCTTAATAGAAATACTTTTTGTCCGGTAACCTTTTGCTGGTATGACGGGATTTATCGTCTTTCGTCCGCCTTTTCGTCCGGTAGCTTTTCCACGTTATACTAGGATTTTCCAACTTTCATCCGCTTTTTCGTCCGGTAATCTTTTGCTCCTATTCAACATTGGGGGCATTAATTTAATGTGTTATCTGTTGCCAAATAATATTTAGTTGCTCTGCCTCTTCCCTCAGACAGTAGTATCCCCTTCTTTTTCATAGTGGCAATAATCTCTGAAGTATAACTTTTTTGCAAATTCAAAGCAGCTTGGATTTCTTTTCTACTGGCTAATTTTCCACCACTAAAATAGTTAACTATTGCAAGCATATTATATGATAGGCTTATAATTCATACCAATTAAAATTAGATAGCTCAAAGTAAAATTTTACTCTCCCTAGTACAGTGTGATTTAGGGATATTTTTTGCTTTTATGAACCTTTAGTAAACCTTGGACAAAACATAACTTTACTTCTCCTGTTAGTTAGGAAAATCTATGAATTACCTGCCGATGCTCCTACACCAACAAAAGAAGAGATCCAAGCTACTCCTTAAAAATCAGTTCTCTTTCTTTGCTAAAACATTCATATATTGCCTTTTTATCCCTAAATCCATATACTTCGGGCGTGTTAGTTTCATCTAATAAATGATTCAATGCATTTATTAAATTACCAAAGCGATACCGAATGTTGATGCTACTCATCAGTTTAACAACTATACAAATAACAATGGCAAGTCTATTCGTATAGTTTGCACTGTCTTCTTTCTCACTTTTTAAATACAAAACATCTTCAAAATCTTTTGGCAATTTAGGCTGAGTAACTAACTTGATATCAACTAAGTTGCCGTTATGACAACAAATATTTCGCACCAAATTTATACATTCTAACCAACTGATCAACTCATCAACACTACATTCAAATTTTTCGGCAATGGCTCTTCTATTTCTATTTGACATTAACTTAACAATATAAATTGAATCACCTAATGTTAATTCATTCATCATTAACCAAACTGGCATGTAAACCTGATCGTCATCATTTTTATCAAATGCTTTAACATCTCTTGAACTTGATCTTCTCGCCTTTCCCTGTATTTTTCCTAAAAATTTATTTTGTTCCTTAGCAATATAATATTTGTTAACTTTTTTATTTTGAATATATTTGTTCTTACCTTCTTTTTGACACCAATTTCTAAATTCCAAATATCCAAAAGGCCCATATTTATCGCCCAACAAATATGCAATTCGTGTATTTAACGTTGCTTCTATATCCTCGATTGCATGCTCTACTGCATTTCTTAAGTGTTTATCTCGATAATAATGGGCAACAATTTTTGCAAAATCTACATTATTGTACCTACCGTCGACAAAATATGGATAAGCATAATCTTTCAACTGGTAATATCCCAAAGTGCTAATAGTTTGTATATTCTTTAAATACACCGGTAAAGTTTCATCTAATTCATTAAAGCTGTAATCAAACTTCATCCCTCTATTATGGAACAACTCTAGCTGTTCTTTATAACTCAATTGCTCATATTTTTTCATCTTAATTTCTCCCCAAATAAAAAACCCCCACGTACGGTCTCTGAGCATAAGCTACAAATTCCAATGTGGAGGGATTGATCTCTTTTCATCTACACTCTATCACTTTTTGTGAAATATTGTCAATCATTTATTATGCTATGTGTGAATTTTTTGTTACTCACGTCATCAAACTAAAATTTCACCGCCACAGCGATCCATCCCTTCATCACCACAAGCCTTATTCTAGCTAAAATAAACTAACTTACAAGTTGAGTTTTTTATATTGATTTTTAACCACACAAAGGCCCCAGCAGCTAATAATTCATAGTACTGCTTTTGATGTTTATAAACCAAAGTCTCTATTGGGATCCATTCAAAGACTGGTTGCCATTTTGCTAAAAGTAAATTTTGCCATGATCTGCCCATCCGCCCATTACCATCAAGAAAAGGATGGATCATCTCTAATTCAAAATGAACGACACAACTCTTGATCGAAGCTGGTATATCTGTTTTTTTGCCCATTTAAATAATTCATCGACTAAACCATAAACAAATTGTGGCCTTGCACCGATATGGACCACAGTTCCATTGCCATCATACACACCTACATCGCGATCTCGACTGTCAAATTTAGCATCTTATCGGTTATCGAAAATAGTGGTCTCATCAACTACACATCCTTTATCTACCACTTTGGCATTCATTTTACCCAAACAAAATAGCCCCACACCAATAACATTTCAGTGTAGGACTATGGCAGATCACTATTTCCTATTCGACAAACGTTTCTTCACCTAAAGCTTTTTGTGCTGCTAGATTGAGCAAGCTCCATTGGCGATCAAAGCCTGGTTGGAAGAAGAAATCTGCTTTAGCTAGATCTTCTAGGGTCATTTTTTGTTGGATCGCTAAGGCCAAAACATTACCTTGGGCTGTCACGTCATAAGTCGATAACACCGCACCACCTAAGATCTGATGGGTCATTTTATCAAAGAAGAGCTGTACAAAAACTTTAGGATTGCCGTTTTTAGCTGGAACATATTTCGGGCGTAAAGTGTCCTCATAGTAAGCAGAACTAAGCGTGATGCCAGCTTTTTTGGCTGTAAAACTGTTCAGACCACTTGTTGCAAAATGATGATCAAAGACGCTCAAAGCCGAAGAACCTACCACACCGCCAAATGGTTCACTTGGAATATCTTCAAACAAATGCTCCACAACATAGCGGGCTTCTCGTCTTGCAACAGTTGCTAAAGCGATCGGTAATTTAGTTTTAGCTGGGATCGAATAAGCTAAAGTCGCATCACCAACAGCATAAACATCAGGTAAGTTAGTACGCAAATATTCATCCGTGACGATCCAACCGTGTTCATCTAGGTCAACTATTCCCTTGAGCCAAGCTGTATTTGCGTAAACACCGGCTGCTTGGATCACCAAGTCAACTGGATATTCAGCTTGCTCCGTCTTCACAGCTTCGACTTTCGTATCACCGACAAAGGCTTCGACCTTAGCACCAGTCACGACTTTGACGCCTTTTTCTTCTAGATGCTCGGTCAAAATATCGGTCATTTCTTTATCCAAGTATGTGCCTAAAGGACGTTTTAGCGCATCTAACAAGACAACTTCTTTACCAGCTTTGTTAAAAGCTTCAGCTGCTTCGATCCCGATATAACCAGCACCGATAACGGCGACCTTTTTTACGCTTTCATCTTCTAACTTAGCTTTGATCTTTTGTGCCCAATCATAACCGCGCATCAAAAAGACATTCTCTAAGTCATTTCCAGGAACTGGTAAAGCTTTAGGTTTGACACCTGAACTCAAGATCAGCTTATCATAAGCATATTCTTTAGTTTCATTTTTTTGTTTATCCGTTACCGTTACTGTTTTAGTATCCGCATTGATCGTTTTCACCTCATGGTTATTCAAAATATGGACATTTGGCTGAGGGAAGTTTTCTGGTCTAAAATTACGTACATCGTTGACATCTGTAACTTGATCTTCTAAATATAATTCCATTCCACACGACATAAACGAGACAAAATCACCAGCTTCAAACAGTGTGATATCTACATTTTGTCCATAACGTGACAATAATTCTAAGATCGATTGATGTCCCCCATGTGAGGCACCAACAATAACTACTTTACTTTTTTCCATCAAAAATTCCTCCTCACGATCAATTCTAGCAAGTATATTTATATTGTACGAAACATTTCATTGAGATATCAATTATAATGCTCAACTTCATCTTAACACTTCTAGCTATATTAGGTATCTGAGACGTCTTTGATATTTTAAAGCTAATTTTGCGAACGCTAGTGTAACACCATCGGTATCATTATCATTTATTTGGTATGCTGCACTTTTTTGACAGCTTTGCTCAAAGAAAGTCCCTTGATCTCTTGGTGTCCGATATAAGGTTCCCATCAAAGATGAGATCTGCTTCATACCAAGTATAGATACACACTGGATGAGTACGCCCTAGTAAAGCCGTTGGGACACAAAAAAGTTTTACAGTTGTCATCTAATAAGGTATTACCTGATCAAACTTTTTTGGCAGTCTTTGCATCGTGCTCATCTTATCTGAATCAAAAAACTCCTAAAAAGTGAAGCTAAGTATGAAAATACAATAGTTTCCAAGATCATCTGCTATATAAAACGTGAACAAACGTAATCAAATGATTACATTTGAGAAAGACATATAGCTTTTCCTTTCCTAATTTTATTTTCTAGCAACTACGTTTTTCATATCTCCTCCATTTCCGGTGGCAAAGCCCCCTGCTCTTCCTTTTCAAATCAATAGTAATCAATGTTTCCTGTTTTCCTATGTATCAATTATTCTCCGGTATCAATTACTCTCCTGTATTAATTGTTCTCCGGTATCAATTACTCTCCTGCGTCAATTGTTCTCCTGCAGCAATTATTCTCCGGTGTAAATCAGTTCCAGCATAGCCTGCAGTTCCTTCAGGCTCAGAGAACAGCCTACGGAAAGCTCTACAATTTCCTGCATATGCTCCTCGATTCTACGCAGCTGCTCCTCCCGGACAAAGTCCAGATTCTTCCTGGCAACAAAACTTCCTTTTCCCGGAACGGTCGAAATAAACCCATCCCGCTCCAGCTCTTCATAAGCCCTCTTCGTCGTAATCACACTGATACGCAGTTCCTTTGCCAGAAAACG
>NZ_CAQLEL010000137.1:0-4268 GCF_948826705.1 uncultured Ligilactobacillus sp. | reverse complement strand
TTTTTGACCGATTTTTCCGTTCATGCTGCTAGTGTCACTGTTCCCGACTCACTTAATTCTGGTGAAGTACAACTAGATGATCACGATCAGGTCGTTTTTGCCTCATCTATGGCGTTAGTTGAACCAAATGAACCAACACCCCAGAACTTGACCGATAAACAAGCACTCTTTGCTCGTCTCTCAAATGCTAATTTCACCGCAGTCAATATGCCAAATAGTCGTTGGGTCTATTATTCAGATCACCACAACTACTTTAATAACTATAAGTGGGGACATTCCAATTACTTTAATAGTGTAGTTAGACATTCTGCCACTGCTATTGTTGGAAAATCCCAAGATAAAGTAGTTAAACTTAAAAATGAGTGGGCTCTTACAACTGCTAAAGGATACGGTACATTTAAGGCATATTATAATAATCTGCTTAATTGATAACAAAAAGTAGATTGGTTAACACTTGTTCTATAAGGAATTTTAAGATGAAGAATAAAAAATTATTTTTATTAATTATTTTTATATTTTGCTTGATCCTTAGTTCTCTTGGAGCATATTTTACCAACTATCAAGCTCAGGCTACTCTAGCATTACAACAAATCGATACATCGCATCGGTTTATTCCGTTTAAGCTTCCATTCACTGCGCATGATAAAAAACAATTCCAACAGATCATCACTAGCCTAAACGAAAGTGCAAAAGAGACCAACTTAAACTACATGGAAAAGCATTATTATGAGGGCTACCCAATTAAAGATGGAAAGCCTGATTATAATAGATCACTGCAAGAACAAAACTTCTATGTCTACAAGTTAGATCAAACACACTTTTTAGGAAATTTTAGTGCCTTAGGATCTAATAATCAAAAATATAGTTATACCTATCCTTTACTTAGTGGCTATCAAGTAACGATCCAGCCGATCGAACAAGCACTACGCTCAAGCAAAAATTTTGAAGGTGTCTTTTTTCTTGAAACACTCGAGCAAGAAAAATACTTACACTTCATCAAACTACTTGATAAAAAACTAAGTCAGCGCTTCAAAACGCATTACGCATTAAGCGACTATCAAGTGACACAAACAACACAATTGCTTTTACCTTCATTTGAAGTTGATCCTAATTTAAAAATGATCATTAATTATCTGATCGTCTTCATCGTCGTTTCACTGTTAGTCTATGTATTGCTTGAATGGCCAAAACTTCGCTTATATAAGCTCAATGGTCATTCTTTTACCCGTAGTTTCTTAGCAATTGCTGCCAAGCCCTTGTGCGCGATCTTACTTGCCTTTAGTTATGATCTTTGGTTGGTATTTCAAGGGCTAGATCTATCAGAACTACTGTCACAACAACTTTTAGTTTTTGGTCTTGCTTTTAGTGGAGCCTATCTATTGATGCTAGGAATGTATCGCATAAGTTTAAATGAGCTCAAAGAACGCTATTTTTCCAGCATACTTTTTTTATTACTAGGTGGAGCAAAGTTACTTTTACTCGTAACACTGATAAACTCACTTGCTCCAGTTGGTAATATAATCGTTGATAGTTACGAGCTTTTAAAGCAAGATACAAACCCTAAACTAAAAGATTATGCAGAAATTTTTCCAAGTGTGATCGGTAGCGATGCTATCAATAGTTTCGATAACTACGAAGATCTAAAAAACATTTACAAACTAGCGGATAAGCAAGGTGCTTTATTATTTGATGATACTGGTTCTAGTTATGTCCAACCAGCTGACGTACCACGTGAACTCACTGATATCAGCATAAACGTCAATTACTTAAAAGTTTATCCGTTATATGATGTGAATAACAAAAAAATTAAGCTTGATCTTAGAAGTAAGCAAACGATCTTAGTTTTTCCGATCACCAAGAAAAATTTAGTTGCTAAACGCCTGCAAAAAGAAAGAGAGATCTCTAAAATTTCACGAAAATACGGTGTTAAAGTCATATATTCTGATCCTAAATACAATAAAGGTTTTAAAAATATCGTAACTGGAAAAAATATTGCTAATGAGATAATCCATGTCATTCCACTAGGAAATATCAGACCCAAGAATAACGATCCTATTCTCAACCTTTTGTCTGGTTCTGAACACGATATGCTCTTATTCTCGCTCAAAGGCACTACTTTAGCTAAATTAAAACGACAATGGGATCCGATCTTGACCAAATATAATCTAAGTGATAATGCTCCCCAGTTTATTCGATATGATCATGGTGCTAGCGAGCGGTTAAAAATAGAACTGGGAAACATCTTTGCTTATTCATCTAGCCAAGGTCTCTTATTGCTGACGATCATTTCTCTTAGTTTTTATTGTTTGCTCAGTTTCTTTAACAAAAATATCTATAACATCGGTCTAAAAAATACATTAGGTTACTCGCGGTTTAGAAATTACTGGCCTTACTGGTGTTTTTTACTCTTTCAATATAGTCTTACACCTCTTTTTTATACTGATGTATATATATCAAAGACGATCTATTTTACACTTGATGGCTTATTTTTTGTTCTTGAGCTTATCCTCTTAGATCTCTTTATCAGTTACTTAGAAAGCGAGGCTAAAAAAAATGTCAAATGATCTCATCTGTGTAACGGATCTGACCAAAAAATTCAAAAAGAAGTGCGTTTTTTCAGATCTTTGTGTAAATTTTCCAAGAAATCAGATCACTGTGATCTACGGTAAAAGTGGCTCAGGTAAATCAACACTCTTAAAGATCTTAGGTACGATCGAAAACTATCAAAGTGGTGGTGTCTATTTCAACGGACAAAAACTGCCTAAAGTTGGACGCCATAAGGCTACTTTATATCGGCGTAAAAACATCAGTTTCATCTTTCAAGATTATGGTTTGATCAAAGAAGGCTCGATCAAAGCTAACTTAGAGCTTGGAGCTGCTTATAGCAAACTCAAACATCATGAAAAAATCAACAAGATGCAAGAAGTTTTGGCAGAAGTCGGCCTAAACTATCCCTTAAAGACTAAGGTTGCCGTCTTATCTGGTGGTGAACAACAACGGGTCGCTATCGCTCGAGCATTATTAAAACCTGGTGAACTCATCTTAGCCGATGAACCCACTGGCTCACTTGATATTGAAAATCGGACACTCATCTTTTCTTTGCTCCAAAAGCTAAAAAAACAAGGCAAAACGATCATTATGGTCAGCCATGATCCTTACTTTGAACAAGTCTGCGATCATGTTGTCAGACTTTAATACCTAAATAAAAAGTCGTACAAACTGAACCATCACAGTTTGTACGACTTTTAACTATATTTAGTTATTATCTAAATTTTTGGTCACTCATCTTCTTTTTTACGTTTTTTAGTCGCAAATCCTAATAAGCCAGCTAAGGCAGTTAACATAGCACCAACAAAGGAAGCTTTTTGCGTATCGCTAGCATCACCTGTTTGTGGTAATTGAACCTTACTTTCTGTCTTAGTTTGAGTTTCTGATGCTTTTTCAGAAATTGGAGCTTGCGTTTCAACGCCCTTTTGCCCCTCAATGCTAGATCTAGTATCATTGTTTTCTTCCAAAGACTCAGTTTGTTTGGACTCAGCTTTAGTTGGGTCGTTTGAGATATCTGGTTTTGTCTCAGGTACTTCATCTAACATATATTGGACAGTTTGAGTCTGATCTGCCATCGTTGGTGTTAGAACACGTTCAGCGATCAATGTTTTATCTGGTGTATAACCTGGGATATCAGGGACTGCACTGGAGGAGATCTTACCATCACCACTCCAAGTCGTTTCTATAGTCTCACCAGTTACGGAATCGATCGTATAGATCGGAACAAAGGTCTTTTCGATCACACTTGGTGGATAGATCGGCTGTCCTTGTTTTGGTCCATTACCGTAAACATAATTGATCGTATCAGTTATGACCACTGGTGTACCAACTACTTGTCTTAATGCATGGGTCAAGTAAACGTAGTGCTCTTGATCAGCATCTGGGTCTTCATCAAAGTTACCTGCACTTGCTTCTGGTTGGGCACTGACTAATTCATAACCTGCTTGCGCATAATCCCACAGCGTATTGGTGTATGCCGAACCCGCTTTACCTGTGATCGTTTGGAGTTGGTCAGTCAATTCCTTGTTGGCTCCACCGTAGACATCGATATAGTGCACCTTGACGGTTTGGTCACCTGCTGTATATGTCACCACTGTCATGAGATCTTTTGAATCATGGGTGATCGTTTGACCACTGATCTCGTTTCGATCTGGTGTGTAGCCTGTGATCGTTGGACTTTGGATCACTTCTGTCGTCTGCGCTGGACTCCATACTGTACT
>NZ_CAQLEL010000136.1:0-36745 GCF_948826705.1 uncultured Ligilactobacillus sp. | reverse complement strand
ATCCAAAAATCGATCTTGAAGATCCGGATCGATGGGTTAGGCCGAGAAAAGCGGACGGCGATCTTTCCTAAACTGGTTTTTACGATCAAAAAAGGGTTGAATTTAAAACCTGAAGATCCTAATTATGATATCAAGCAATTGGCTGTTGAATGTGCAACTAAACGGATGTACCCAGATGTCTTGATGTATGATAAGATCAAGGAATTAACGGGAAGCTTTAAAGCACCCATGGGATGTCGTTCATTCTTACAAGGTTGGAAAGATAAGCATGGAAATGAAGTCAACTCTGGCCGGATGAATTTAGGGGTCGTGACGCTCAACTTACCACGGATCGCTTTAGAATCTCATGGCGACATGGATCTTTTCTGGCAGATCTTCAACGATAAGGTCAAACTTTGCAAGACCGCACTTGATTTCAAAGTGGCTCGGGTCTTAGATGCGATCCCAGAAAATGCGCCGATCTTATACCAATATGGTGCTTTTGGGCAACGGCTAAAACCAGGTGAAGATGTGAGTCGCCTTTTTAAAGATGAACGGGCTACGGTTTCGATCGGCTACATCGGACTTTATGAAGTGGGAACACTTTTCTTTGGTCCAAATTGGGAACACGATCAAGCAGCGCATGATTTTACACTTGAGATCGTTAAACAACTTCATGATGCGTGTGTGCGTTGGTCTAAAGAAACGGGATACCACTTTAGCGTCTATTCAACTCCAAGTGAATCTTTGACGGATCGTTTCTGTCGTTTAGATACGGAGGAATTTGGGAAAGTCAAAGATGTTACTGACAAGGATTACTACACTAATAGTTTCCATTATGATGTCAGAAAGCATCCGACACCATTTGAAAAGCTTCAATTTGAGATGGATTATCCTAAATATGCTGCGGGTGGCTTTATCCATTATTGTGAGTATCCAAACTTGCGCCAAAATCCGAAAGCTTTAGAAGCAGTTTGGGATTTTGCTTATGATAAAGTTGGCTATCTAGGGACAAATACGCCGATCGATCATTGCTATAAATGTGGCTTTGAGGGAGAATTCAAGGCAACAGCACGTGGCTTTGAATGTCCAGATTGTGGTAACCACGATCCTAAGACCTGTGATTGTGTTAAGCGGACCTGTGGATATCTAGGTAATCCTTTGCAACGTCCAATGGTTCATGGGCGTCATGAAGAGATCGCTGCACGGGCTAAAAATATTGCACCGGGGATGGTGGCTGATGGAGAATAGTGGGACGATCAGGATCACGGTTGGAGGCGATACTGCCTTTGTTGCTTCTGAGACGCTAGCGCCAAAGCAGATAAGGCCAGTTAAAGCTAAAAAACGAGTGCGTCGCCCCAATGATCCTAAACCTAAGGAATGGTTAGCTAGCGAGTTAAGTAAACAAAAAATAGCTGACTATAAACCGTTCAATTTTGTCGATGGAGAGGGTGTCAGATGCAGTTTATATGTCAGCGGTTGTAAATTTGCTTGCCCTGGTTGCTATAATAAAGCTGCGCAGAGTTTTGATTATGGCTTTGAGTACACCAAAAAATTAGAAGATCAGATCTTGACTGACCTTTCGCATGATTATGTTCAAGGCTTGACGCTACTAGGGGGAGAACCCTTCTTAAATACGCAAGTTTGTTTGCCACTAGTCAAGCGTATCAAACAAGAATATGGTGATAAAAAGGATATCTGGTCATGGAGTGGGTATACTTGGGATGAGTTACAAAAAGAATCGTCGGATAAGCTGGAATTATTGTCATTGATCGATATTTTAGTTGACGGGCGCTTTCGCGAAGACCTTAAAGATCTAACTTTACAATTTAGAGGGAGCTCGAATCAACGGATTATTGATGTTCAAAGATCTTTACAAGCTAATAAGGTCATTATTTGGGATAAATTAGAACATTGATATAATTAAATAGATAAAAAATAATACTTAGTTGCAACATAATTTATTAGGCTCGGATCGATAAAATTCGGGTCTTTTTAGCATTATACCAGCCTTTAAGATAATTGATGGTTTAATTTTAGATAATTTTTTTATTATGTCTTATAAAAGAATTAATATTTGATACAATGAATGCGTTTCCTTTGCTTTTACGTATTTTTTAGTGGATATTAGAATGGTTCTAAAAACTTGATCAAAATATAGTGATCATTTTTTATAAAAAGGTATCAATTTTTTAAAATAGGTGTATAATGGTGGATGAGGATATATATTGTATGGTTGCACCAGGTTTTATTGAGAAGGGGCGATTTATATGGTTACCTTATACACATCACCAAGTTGCACATCTTGCCGTAAGGCGCGTGCATGGCTTAAAAATCACAACATTTCTTATAGTGAAAGAAATATTTTTTCGGAACCATTGAGTATTGATGAGATCAAGCAGATCTTGAAGATGACCGAAGATGGAACAGAGGAGATCATCTCCAAGCGTTCGAAAGCATATCAAGAACTTGATATCAACATCGAGGAAATGCCATTGCAAGAATTACTTGATCTAGTTCAAAAACATCCCGGCCTGTTAAGACGACCAATTATTATGGACGAAAAGCGACTTCAAGTGGGATACAATGAAGATGAGATTCGTCGTTTCCTACCACGGGAAGTACGTGCGCTTGAATTGCGCCGTGCCCGTGAACTTGCAGGTTTCTAAAGTTTGTAATAAGATACATTATAGATTAGACCATTCCAAGTTTTTTGGGTGGTCTTTTTTGATGATTTTTGGTATGATAAAGGTTGCAAATTAAGTGTTTTGCAAGCATTTAAGTAGGAAAGGGAGGATCACAGATGGAAATGGAAAAAGTCAATGAGAATACAATTAGGGTATTACTCGGAACCGAAGATCTGACTGATCGTGGTATCACCGTCCTTGATCTACTTGGCAATCAAAAAGAGATCGAAAATTTCTTTTTTAGCATTTTAGAAGAGGTCGATAAGGACCACGAATTTCGCGATAATGATGCGGTAACTTTCCAACTGATCCCTAATCAAAATGGATTAGAGCTATTTATTACCAAGGTGGATCCTAAAAAAGCAGAAGCTTCGATGAATTTAGAACGCGATGATTCAAAAGAAAGTGATGCAACCGACTCGCCGTTAAATATCGCTAATGCCGGGATCGGGAATGATCTAGCTGACTATATCAGAAAACAGATCACCGGTGAAAATGAAAAAATTAGACGCCAAAAGCCTGCTTTAGCCGATGACGGTGACGGAGTATCAGGCTACTTAAAAGAAGATCCAGAAGCACAGTATCGCTATGTGGTAAGTTTTGCTGACTTTGAAGATTTTATTCAGTTGGCCAAGGCTTTCAATTATGACAGTACAGTCTCGAATCTTTATCATTTAGATGGCAAGTACTATCTTGAATTAGTCTTTTTTGCTGACCAGATGGAAATGGCTGATGTTAAGGATGCAATGGCTTTAGTTTATGAGTATGGTCAAAAAGAGCAGTTTGAATCTGCAGTCGTTAAAGAACGTGGCAAGTGTTTGATGGAACATGCGGCACTTGAATTAGCGCGGTATCATTTTAAATAATTACTGAATCAAATAGGACAGGCTATCTGTTCTATTTTTTTGCATTAAATTTAGTTGCCTTTGCGTATCTTAATAGTAAAGGAGGCTTTTAAATGTTATATGCGCTAACGAAAGATTCAAAAATGATCACAGCTCAAGGAGCAACAAGAGAGCAAAAATACTATTGTCCAAGTTGCCATGAACCAGTCATTTTACGTCAGGGGCATTATTATACGGCACATTTCGCACATTTAAAGCGGGCTTGTGGAGCTTTTAGTGAAGGTGAGACTAGTGAACATTTACGTGGAAAACAGATATTAGCTACTTTTTTTAGGGCGTTTGGAGCACAAGTTAAGCTTGAAGCCTATCTATCTGGGCTAAAGCAACGTCCAGATCTATTGATCCAGTTGCCTGATCACCAGCTATTAGCTTTAGAATATCAATGTGCACCGCTTAGTTTACGTAAATTGCAAAAACGCTCACGTGGATATAAAAATGCTGGCCTAGCTGAATTGTGGATCTTGGGAAATAATTATAGACTTAAGCGCAGTTTACCACAGCAAGTTGCACAATTTATGCGGTGGTCAAAAAATTGTGGTTTTTATTTGATCTATCTCGATCCTACCAAGGCGTATTTTGAAGTTATTTATGGGATCCAAAAAGCTGATTTTTTGCCACTTAAATATCAATATTGGCGGACAAATGATGTCAAAAAATTAAAAGCTTTTTTTGCTGATCCACAAAAGATACAATTAAAGAATTTAGCGGCAAGTGAAAGAAAAAGACAAAAACACGCTCTGGCTAAACAGATATATTATTCGACTGGAGCCATGCGCAAATTGCAGCAATTAACATATCAAAAACATCTAAAGCTGACTGAGGTGATAGATGATTGTTTGGCGTTGAGCTATGGTTACCCTTTATATCGGACGGCAACTTTATGGTGGCGGACAGAGTTATACTGTGATCAGCTTCTAAGGCCTAAAGTACAGTCTTACGAGCTGGTTTTTGTTGATCTGAAGCCATTTATTGAACAAGACATTGATAATTTTTGTAAAGGACTTGCTTTTCTTAAAAAAAATTTCTAAAATTAAGGCACTACCTATAATTAAAGGGGGATTTTGTAATGAGTGAAGTAACGCGTCTACCAAAAAGATCAGAAGTGGCACTCGAGCTTACTTGGGATCTGACCAAGATCTTTGCGACTGATGCAGAATTTGAAGTAGCATTTACGCAAGTTGCTAAAGCTGCTGAAGATTTTGAACGATACAAAAATACATTAGGGAATGGAGCAAAAGCCTTTTTGGCTGCTCTAACAGCAATGCTTGAGCTAGATCGTCAACTTGAAGTAGTCTATGTTTATGCAAGCATGAAAAATGATGAAGATACCGCTAATGCTAAGTATCAAGCTTTGATGGCACGGGTCCAAAAGTTATTGGCTGATGTTTCAGCTAAATTAGCTTGGTTTCGGCCTGAATTATTAGCTTTAGCACCGGAGAAATTAGCAAGCTATTATCGAGATGAACCTAGATTGAATGCATATAAAACATTAGTCAATGATTGGACTCGACTTCGAGCACATGTCTTAAGTGAAAAAGAAGAAGCGCTATTAGCAGGTGCAAGCGACATTTTAGGCGCTTCGACCAATGTTTTTGAAGTTTTAAACAATGCTGATCTAAAATTCCCCGTAGTAACTGATGAATCAGGTTCAAAAGTCGAGCTTTCAAGTGGAGTCTACGGTAAATTGCTCGAATCGATCGAGCGCCCAGTTAGACGTGAAGCATTCGAACAGTTATACGCTGTGTATAAGCAGTTTAGACATACGTTTGCGGCTACATTATCTGCGCATGTGCGTAAGCATAATTTTTCAGCTAAATTACGTAATTATCAAAGTGCCAAGGAAGCTTCATTAGCGCAAAATGATATTCCGGTAGCTGTTTATGATACTTTGGTCAAAACAGTCAATGAAAATTTGGGGCTACTGCATGATTATGTAGCTTTACGCAAAGGTAGCTTAGGTGTCGATGAGTTGCATATGTATGATATGTATACTCCATTGACTGGTGAACCGACATTGACGTTTACTTATGAACAGGCTAAGAAGATGACCTTAGAGGCTTTGAGTGTCTTAGGCGAAGAATATATTACTTATGTAGAGAAGGCTTTTGATGAACGTTGGATCGATGTTGTTGCTAATGCGGGTAAGCGTTCGGGTGCCTATTCGGGTGGGGCTTATGATACTGCACCATATATTTTATTGAATTGGCAAGATACCTTAGATAACCTCTTTACGTTGGTTCATGAGATGGGACACACGATGCACAGCTACTATACACGGACTAATCAGCCTTATCAATATGGGGATTATTCGATCTTTGTTGCTGAGATCGCATCAACGACAAACGAAAACTTGTTGACTCAGTATTTGTTAGAGACCCAAACTGATCCTAAGGTACGGGCTTACGTGTTGAATCACTATCTAGATGGCTTTAAAGGAACCGTTTATCGGCAAACACAATTTGCTGAGTTTGAAGCTTGGATCCATGAAAAAGATGCATCACAAGTGCCATTAACAGCAGATCTGATGTCAGATTTTTACAGTGAATTAAATCAACGTTACTATGGTAGTGCGGTTGAAAATGATCCAGAGATCGCATATGAATGGTCACGGATCCCGCATTTCTACTATAATTTCTATGTTTATCAATACGCAACTGGTTTTGGTGCAGCTACTACTTTAGCAGAGCGCATCTTAGATGAAGAGTCTGCTCACACTGAAGCTTATTTGAATTACTTAAAAGCAGGTAGTTCAGCTGCTCCATTAGAGGTAATGAAAAAAGCTGGTGTTGATATGACTGATAGTAAATATTTAGAGAAAGCCTTTGGGATCTTTGAGGAACGTTTGGCTGAATTAAAAGAACTATTAGCTAAATAGACAATAAAAAAATAAACTTGTTCGACCACAAGGGTCGAGCAAGTTTATTTTTTTAATGATAATTGGTGATAAGTTGGCTGAAGCTCATTTTTGGTACAAACAAATTCCTTTGCTGCATTACCAAAAATCAATTCTTCCAAACATGATAACGAGGTGCAGTTCTCAACTGAGACCGCACATTCAAGATAGTCTAAATTGTATACCACCATAGATGGTGGGGTATTAACATTCATTTCAGCAGCTAATCTTTGATCTTCTCGAAAACTCTCAACTGCTAGTTTCGAGCGTCGATCGTGTTCAAACATAGCAAGATCTAGCTTACTCTCCTTAGCTGCACGAATGACGACTTCTTCACTGTATTTTTTATGTTCGACATAGAGTTGGCGCTGAACATTAAGCAAGAAATCGTGACCGCGCTTACGTCCTTGAAAAAGGGCGGCTTTGTAATCCAAAACGGCATTATACAAAATCTGAGACACTTTATTGCGTAATTGCAAAGTATCACCTGAAACATTCATCACAGACATAACCTTGGTCACTGATTGCAAGTTCAAAAGTGGGATAAAACGAATCTGAAACTTTTGTGACGATTCTTCCGCAAGTTTTAAAATGTTTTGTTCTGCTTCGTAGCATTTAGCGCCAAGAGGATTGATAAACAAATATATCTCTAACATGGTGTTTTCCTCCACTTGATCAAATATTCCTTTTTTCTATATTTATACTTTAAGCAAAAAAAATGATTTTTGCAATAAATCTGACTCATTTTGTACACAAAAACGTTTTCATATGTTAAAATGTAGCTTTAATTTTTTTGAGAATGTAAAAGAGCGTGGGTCTGTGTTAAACTGATAAGGTATGGAAAGGTGGTGATCTATTTAATGGAAGACGATTGGAGCAATTTTTTAGAGCCTTATGATCAAGCAGTCAATGAGTTAAAACTCAAACTCAGAACTCTGCGTGGGCAATTTAAAAAGAGCGGCAACCGCAGTCCAATTGAATATGTCACCGGCAGAGTCAAACCAATACCAAGTATTTTAGAAAAGATGAAACGGCGCATGATCAAGCCCAAGCGTTTATCGCAGGATATGGAAGATATTGCGGGAGTACGGATCATGTGTCAGTTTGTGGAAGATATCTATCGTGTAGTTGAACTTTTACGAAGGCGAAAAGATATGCAGGTGATCGAAGAACGTGATTATATCAAAACGCCCAAGGAAAGTGGCTATCGATCCTATCATTTAGTGGTCATGTATCCAGTTCAACTGATGGAGCGCGAGCAGCAATTAAAAGTTGAGATCCAGATCAGGACGCTAGCGATGAATTTTTGGGCTACGATCGAACATTCACTCAACTACAAGTACCAAGGATGTATTCCACCTGAAGTTGCGATGAGATTAGAGACAAGTGCTGAGATCGCTTTTGCGCTTGATCGAGAAATGTCCAGTATTAGAGAAGAAGTCAATGAGGCACAAAGATTATTTGAAGATAAGCATACGAGATCAGAGTAATTGATCAAGACACATTCGACCATGGAAGTGAGAATAATGAGAATCGCAATTTTTGCTAATAAACGAGCTAAATCACAAGCTGTTAAGAAAAAATTATACCAAAAGTTTGTGGAACGCCATTTTGTGATCGATGATAAAGAGCCCGATGTTGTAGTGACGATCGGAGGCGATGGTACTTTGCTATCGGCTTTTCATCATTATAAGGATAAATTAGAACAAATCCGTTTTGTGGGTGTTCATACGGGACATTTAGGTTTTTATACGGATTGGCGCGATGATGAGATCGATGACTTGGTGATCAGTCTGCAGTCGGATAATCGCCAATCTGTCAGTTACCCATTATTGGAAGTTTCCGTTAAATATGCTGATAGTCCGCGCCGTGAGCGTTATTTAGCATTGAATGAATCGACTTTAAAGCGCAATAGTGCCACCATGGTAACGGATGTATATATCGGTGGTGAACTATTTGAACGTTTTAGAGGTGATGGTCTATGTGTTTCGACTCCGACTGGTTCGACTGCATATAATAAATCGCTTGGTGGGGCAGTAGTTCACCCTAATCTTGAGGTCTTGCAGATAGCCGAGATCGGTTCGATCAATAATCGTGTTTTTCGGACTTTGAGCTCACCGATGATCGTGGCACCTAACGATTGGATCACTTTTAGACCGGGAAAAGGGAGCGATTTTATTTTGACTGTTGACTCAGAATCGTATCATAACCGTCAGATCTGTGAGATCCAATATAAGATCTCAAAACGGCGGATCTATTTTGCTAAATACCGCCACACACATTTTTGGCGCCGAGTTCAAGACGCCTTTATAGGAACTGAAGATGAAGATAGAATGGATTTATAACGAAGAAAATAACTGTCATTTAAAGACATTTTTAAAACAAAAGGGCGTGTCACGGCGTTTATCAGCTAAGATCAGACATGAAGGTGGTCAATTATTGGTGAATAACACTTCAGGCCGGATCGTGGATCAAATAAAAAAAGGTGATAAGATCACGATCATTTTACCACCGGAACATCCGCGCAAAGAGGCAGTGATCCCATCATATGTCCCTTTAGATATCGTCTATGAAGATGATCATTATCTGATCGTCAACAAACCAGCACGTCTGACTACTATCCCGTCACCATTGACAAAACAGAGAACTGATTCATTAGTCAATCGGATCATAGGCTATTACAAATTACGTGGTTATGAGCAGACTGTTGTTCACATCGCAACCAGACTAGACCGTGATACGACTGGATTAGTTTTAGTTGCTAAACATCGATATGCTCATGCTTTGATCGATCAGCAGCAACATGCGCATACGATCAAAAAAGAATATCTGGCTTTACTTACGGGTAAACTGACGAATCCACATTTTACAGTAAACTTACCGATCGGACGCCAAGAGGGTAGTTTGATAAAACGGCAAGTAGTTGCAGGCGGTCAATTTGCTAAAACTCAATATTGGTACGAGAAAGACGTAGGCCAAGCGACGCTTTACCGTATCCAATTGCACACAGGGCGAACACATCAGATCCGTGTTCACAGCGCTTATTTAAAACATCCGTTATTAGGAGATCGCTTGTATGATGGCGCTAAAGTTTTACCTTTGCAACGGCAAGCCTTGCATTGTGTTTATCTGCGCTTTTATCATCCTTTTTTAGAAAAAGATGTTGAGTTTACTTGTGAATTACCGCGAGATATGCAACAGTATTTAGAAAACAATTAGAAAAGAGGGATGTGTATGGCTGAAAATCTGGTAAAAATTCAAAGTGACGAGAAGATCATCCAGTTGCTGAACAGCCAAAAAGCACGACAATTTAGGGAAAATTATTTGGATCTGCACGTTTATGAACAAGCACAGATCTTTACTGAATTAAATTCACAACAAAGAGCGAGGCTGTATCGCTATTTAACGGCCAAAGAAGTCGGAGATATGTTTGATGCGATCGAAGATGAACCCGAAGAGGTCGTAAAATACTTTGAAGAAATGACGCCACAATATGTAGCAAATGTTATTGATGAGATGTATACCGATAACGCAGTCGATATTTTGGCGTATGTACCCAAGAAAGATCTGGCGGGTTATCTGCGCCTTTTGCCGACTGAAAAAGCCGCTGAGATCCGTGAAATGTTGCACTATGAAGATAAAACTGCTGGTGCGATCATGTCGACGGAATATGTGGCGATCGCAGGCAATCAGACGGTCCGCTCGGCAATGCATGTTGTCAAACGTGAAGCAAGCGATGCCGAAACGATCTATTATGTTTATGTTGTTGGCTCTGATAATAAGTTGATCGGTGTTTTGACTTTGCGTGATCTTTTGATAAACGATGATGATCAAATGATCACGGATATCATGACAACACCTGTGATGTCAGTTAAAGTTTCTGATGATCAAGCTGAAGTTGCACAGACGATCAGGGACTACAACTTCTTAGCGATCCCAGTGACCGATTATGAGAATAAATTGATCGGGATCATCAACGTCGATGATATCATTGATGTTATCGATGAAGAATCTGCCGAAGATTATTCCGGTTTGGCTGCTGTTGATACAGAAGAAGTAGCAGATAATCCGATCAAGGCTGCGAGCAATCGTTTGCCTTGGCTGATCGTCTTGTTATTACTGGGGATGTCGACGACGACTTTGATCTCACATTACGAAGGCATGATCAGTCAAGCTAGTATTTTAGCGATCTTTGTTTCTTCGATCACGGGTACTGCCGGGAATGCGGGGACTCAGAGTTTGGCGGTCGCAGTTCGCCGCCTAGCCAGTCGTGATGAAGATCAACCGTCTGTTTATCGCCAATTCTTTATCGAACTTTTGACTGGTCTTGTTACGGGATTAGTTACAGGTTTGACGATCTTTTTGATCGTTGGTTTTTGGAAGCAAAACTTTATTTTAGGCTTTGTTATCGGAATGGCGATGATGTGTGCGATCACGGTGGCAAACTTAGCTGGGAGCTTTATCCCTAATTTGATGGATAAGATCGGAGTCGATCCCGCTGTGGCCTCAGGTCCGTTTATCTCAACGTTAAGTGACTTGACCTCGGTGTTGATCTACTTTAATATTGCAAAATTATTTATGAGATTTTTTATGGGGACATAAGGGTAATTTAAATGTTAATATTTGTATCGATATTCTTAGTTGGAATTGGTTGGTTTACTTATACCATGAGTCACGAGCCTCGTTCTTTATGGGCTGGTGTTTCATTTGTGACCTTTTTACTGACAACAGTGATCTTTATCGCTGCGCTTTTAATGAGATACAGTGAGTTTTTGTATGCTCATCAGTGGCTGTTTCTCATTATTGTCTTTTTAGCTATCATAGTGACGATATGTATGGTATTATGGCCGTTTGTGTTAGTGTTAGCCTTTCTTTACAATGGGATCAAGGTGATCTTAAATGAGGGCTTTAAGTTCCATAATCTATTATCGCTAGGTTTTGGGATCTTTTGTATTGCTTACTTAGTGATCTGGCCAATGTTTGGGCATTTTACCGATAAAAATATTTGGATGTACGCCTATGGTTATTTAGGTTCGGTGACGGTCTATTTCTTACTCGTTATGGTGATGTATACTATAACGCTGGCTTTGAATTTAGTCCATCTTAAGCTGCCAAAACTCGACTATATCATAGTTTTAGGTGCAGGGCTAAATGGAACTGAGGTAACACCGTTATTGGCAGCGCGGATCGAGCGAGCGATCGAGGTCTATCGTAAAACACCAGGTTTAAAATTGATCATGTCGGGAGGACAAGGACCAGATGAAGTGATCGCAGAAGGTGAAGCGATGCGTAACTATGCTTTAAAGCAAGGGCTACCCGCAGACGATATCATCGTTGAAAATAAGTCTACGACTACGTATGAAAATATTTTATTTTCACATCGCTTGATGGCGCCAGAGACTAAGTTTGGGATCGCTACTAATTCATATCACGTTTATCGTGCATTAGTGATCGCTAAACGTCAAGGTCTTAAATGTGTTGGCTTTGGTGCCAAAACTCGTTGGTATTTTACACTCAATGCGTTTATGCGTGAGTATATCGCTTATCTGAGGATCACTTACAAACTACAACTGAGCGTCATTTTGGCTTTAGGTGTCGTATATATGGCATTTGCATATTTGAAGATATAACTAACTATTTCGAGTCAGTCAGGGGACTGGCTTTTTTTGTGAAATAAAAAAACAAGCCTGACCAATGTCAGACTTGTTGTGTAGATCAATCTAATATTTTAGTTCCATGGACAGCCGTGATTTGTAAGGCATCAGCTACAGCTTGAGCATTTTTAGCTGTGATCTTGCCACCAGGTAGGATCGTGATCCGACCATCAGCATAAGCGATGAGCTCTTTTAAATGCTCTAAATTAGCTTCGATCGGAGTATCTTTAGGACCGCCATGTGTCAAGATCCGGCTAAAGCCTTGTTCGCTGGCCCAATCGATCGTCCGTTTTTGTTCGTTAAAGCTCAATTCATCAAAGGCCATATTAAAGACGAGTTCCATTCCGCCAGCTGCAGCAATGAGTGTTTCCATTGCTTCGTAGTCGACTTGGCCATCAGCTGTCAAAGCACCGATACAAACAGCATCAGCACCTAAAGCTTGGGCTTCTAAGATGTCAGCTTCCATGATCTTTAATTCGATATCATTGTAAACAAAATTTCCACCACGGGCACGAACTAAGATCACTAAGGGAATATTTTTTTCATGGGTATATTTGATGGCTTCGCCCATAACCCCTTTGCTGATCGTAGTCCCACCGACAGCGAGATTGTCGCAGATCTCGATCCGATCAGCGCCATTTAAAACAGCTTGGGGGAGGTCAGTATAATTTTCTAAGCAAACTTCGCGATAAAGCAAATTCTTCATTCCTTTTATTTAAAATAAACACAGACACCCTCGGGAAGAGGAATATCTTTTTGACAACAAGCAAGTAAGCCAGTTTCTTGGTCACGGGTATACAAGGCTGCATTATCAGTATTTTGGTTAGCGACTAAAATAAATCTTTCAGTTGGATCTAGCGCAAAATCACGTGGAAAATCACCATGAGTCGTAAGATGTTGGATCAATTTCAATTCGCCATCCAAAACTTCAAAGACAGCAAGTGAGTTGTGACCGCGATTAGAAACGTAGACAAAGCGACCATCATTAGAAACTCTGATCGCAGCTGCGCCGTTATGTTCGCTCCAATCACTCGGGATCGTACTTACAGTTTGGCGTAAGTAAAAAGCACCAGTTGTAAGGTCATAATCAAGTACAGAAACTGTGCTTGAAAGTTCACCGACTAAATAAGCTGTCTTTTTATCGGGAGCAAACGCTAAATGGCGTGGTCCGAGCCCGGCTTTGGTTTTTAAGATCGAAACAGGTACTAACTTACCTTCATCTGAAATATCGTAAGTCGAGACCGTATCGTTACCCAGATCAACGACCGCCAATCGCCCGTCAGGAGTCAGATCGGTATAGTGAACGTGTGAACCATCCTGCTCTTTACGGGGACCATAGCCAGTTTGAACGACAGAATCACAAAGGGTCAATGTTTTATCGTTATTTAAACGATAGACGTCGATCTGTCCCTTGTGATAATTAGCAGTATAGATTAAAGACCGCTTTTTATCGAAAGCTACATAGCATGGATTAGCACCAGCCACAAGAGCGTCGTCTGTAAGTGCATAGCTGTCATTTGCTAGTTCATAAGCAGCTATCCCACCTAGAGGACCTTCCTTGGCTACAGTCAGCAAAGTTTGATCAGTTGTAGTTAAGTAAGTAGGGTTTTCCACGGCGATCGCTACTTGTGGCGTGGAAACTTGAGCGGTATCAGTGTCCAAAAAAGCGTGATAGATACCTTGGCTAGTTTTTTTGGTATAAGTTCCAAAGTAAATCTGTTCTTTCAAAAAAATCCCTCCATTCATCTTGCTCAATTATTATTCTAACATTTTTAAAGAAAAAATTGTGTAACCTAAGTCGGGAAGTCCACAAATGGTAGAAAAACTACTTTTCTACATAAAAGTGCGGTATAATGTAGCTGTGTTGTGTAGATAAAGCGACGCAAAATTAGGTGATGTGCTAGAGAGGGTTTGTAAAGTTATGATCAAAAGTGAAGTTATTGAAATCGGAGCTAAGGCAGTCTCTAAAGATGAGCCAATGGTGATCTTATTTGATGAAACAGCTTCTCCTCGCTTACGAGAAGTTTCTGTGATCCAACGCTTTGAAAATGATGCGACCAAGAACTATGATTTAGAGATCGGTTCTAAGATCCAGATCGATGATCAAGTTTATCATGTAAAATATTTAGGTGAATTGGTTAAAAGTAACCTAACAACGATCGGGCATACCGTACTCAACTTTAAACCGGTACCAGAAAAAGAGCATCTCCAAGAAAATGTACTCTATTTAGAGCCATATACTATGCCAGTGATCAAACAAGGAACGCAGATCATTTATGGATAAATAAAACGATCCCCTCTAAGACTATTTAAGTCCTAGGGGGGATCGGTTTTATTCTTTAATATTGGTCACCGTTAAAGATCGAGTTTTTAACGATCACGTAATCAACTTTACGAAGTGCAGCTAAGTCACGTCCACCAGCATAAGAGATGGAGGATTGTAAGTCTTCTTGCATTTCGCGAAGGGTATCGGAAATGTGACCACGGTAAGGGACTAAGAGTTTCTTACCTTCAACGTTTTTGTATTCACCTTTTTGGTATTGAGAAGCCGAACCAAAATAAGTCTTATATTTTTGGCCATCTTGTTCAATGATCTCGCCAGGTGTTTCGGCATGTCCGGCAAACATTGAGCCGATCATACACATTGAAGCCCCAAAACGAACGGATTTAGCGATATCACCATTGGTTCTGATCCCGCCATCAGCTACGATCGGTTTACGAGCAGCTTTAGCGCAGAGACGAAGGGCAGCTAATTGCCAACCACCAGTCCCAAAACCAGTCTTGACTTTAGTGATGCAAGCTTTACCCGGTCCGATCCCGACTTTAGTAGCATCAGCACCGGCGTTTTCTAATTCGCGTACGCCTTCAGGAGTTCCAACATTACCAGCGATAACAAAGGCCCCAGGAAGTTTTGCCTTGATGTATTTGATCATATCGATCACAGTATCTGAATGACCATGGGCAATATCGATCGTGATATACTCAGGGATCAAATTTTTTTGTGCAAGTTGATCGATCAACTGATATTCTTGTGGTTTGACCCCGACTGAGATCGAGGCAAAGAGTCCAAGTTGGTGCATCTTTTTAACAAATGGGACACGTTCGTTTTCTTCAAACCGGTGCATGATATAGAAATAACCGTTTTGTGCTAACCAAATAGCTAAGTCTTCATCGATCACGGTTTGCATATTGGCTGGAACGACTGGAATATTGAATGTCATTGGGCCAAATTTAACACGGGTATCGATCTCAGACCGACTTTTAACGATACATTTATTAGGAACAAGTTGAATATCTTCATAATCAAATACAGGCATGATCATAAACCCCTTTATCTATTATTCGTAAAAAAAATCATTAACTCCAAAGAGCAAAATTAAATATAACGTATTAGTTAGATCAAGTCAAATAAAAAAATATTCGTATTAAAAAAAGTTCGTGTTTTGCTTTGATTAAATTTAACTTAATAAATTAAGCAATTCGACAAGTGCATAGATCCACGTTAAAATAGAGCAGGAGTGAAAGCGAGGGAGAATTTATGGCAAAAAAAGCTAAAAAAAATAAAGAAAAAAAGACAAATGATGAACGGATCCTAGATCAACATCATATCGAATATGAAGAAGCTTCATTTGAATGGTTGACTAGGGGACAGTCTGCACTAGAGGAAGCCAATGCTCAAGGAGTCGATCCCAAATCTATTTTAAAAACGATCGTCTTACAAGCAAATAAAGATCCTAAAGATTATGTGGTCGTGTGCTTACCGCTTGAATATGAGATCGACCTTAAGTTGGTAGCCCAAGAGTTAGGGAAAAAACAAGTTCATTTGGCCGATAACAAAAATTTGATCAACATCACGGGTTATATCCATGGTGCTAATACGCCGATCGGGATCAATGTACGTAAGGGATTTCCGATTTACTTTGATGAGCGGATCAAAGATCAACCGTTGATCTCAGTTTCAGCTGGTAAAGTAGGACGTTCGGTCCGATTAAAACAAACTGATCTGGTAGATCTAGTCAAGGGTAAATATATCAAGGTCGAAAAGTAGGGATGAGTATGAAAAAAATCGAACGGGGAGCGCGATTTGTTGCGCAAAACAAAGAGTTGTTTCGGTGTCCGATCTGTCGTGCTCCTTTTAGTAAGGTAGAAAAGACGACAGTATACTGTACCAAAGATCATCAATTTGATCTTTCTAAAAAAGGGACCTTGTATTTGATCAAACATGGCGTCAAGAGTGACTATGATGACGATGTAATGTGGCAAGCGCGCCGTGTTCTATTACAGGCTGGCTTTTTTGATCCGATCATTGAAGAAATAGTAAACCAGATCGGTGAACGAACAGGCATCAAAGTTCTCGACATTGGCTGTGGCGAAGGTAGTGTTTTACAACGATTAGAGCATAAGCGAGCTGATAGTTCTGATCGGTATGTAGGCTTTGACATTTCGAAACGTGCGATCAATCTGGCGACGCAACAAGAGACAGCTGGCTTTTTTTGCATTGCAGATCTAGCTGATCTTCCATTTAGTGAACAAAGTTTTGATTACTTGATCGATATTTTTTCACCATCTGCTTATAGTGAATTTGCACGGGTCCAGAAAAAAATGGGTAAACTTTTGAAAGTCATCCCAAACGCTAACTATCTAGGTGAATTACGGCGTTTATTGTATGCTGAAAATGATGAAAAACACGAATATAGTAATCAAAAAGTATTGGATCTTTTCTATAAGCACTATCCTAAAGCGACTAGTACACGGATAAAGTATGTATTTTCGTTAGATGATGCTTTGTTTACTGCACTTATGAAAATGACACCCTTACAGTGGGGGGCTTCGGCTGAAAGGTTGCAAAAAGCTGCGAGTCAGCCGTTAAAGCAGATCACAGTGGATGTGACCTTGCTCAGTGGTGAAAAATAATTTGAAAAAAGATTGAAAACTACCTAAATACGTGCTATGATAATCGGTAAGAAATCGGTTATGAGTAATTAATGCATTGTCGTTAGTTACTATGTGATTGTACTTCATTAACGTAATTGTTCGCCGTGCCCACACCGAACAGTTACGCTTTTTTTATGTAAACAAGATCTCAAAATGAAAGAAGAAAAAAGATGGCTAACCATATTGTTTTATTTGAACCCTTGATGCCAGCAAATACTGGCAATATTGCTCGGACTTGTGCAGGAACGAATACAGAATTACATTTGATCGAACCTTTGGGATTTTCGACCGATGACAAATATTTAAAACGAGCTGGTCTAGATTATTGGGATAAAGTAAAGATCACTTATCATGCTAATTTACCGACATTTTTGGAAACTTTAGGCGCTGATTCTAAATTACATGTCGTTTCTAAATTTGCTAATCTAGCGTATACTGAAGTCGATTATACCGATCCTAAGACTGATCAGTATTTTCTTTTTGGAAAGGAAACGACTGGCTTGCCAGAAAATTTTATGCGCCAAAATGAAGAAAAGTGTATTCGGATCCCACAAAACGATGAACACATTCGGGCGTTGAACTTATCGAATACAGCGGCGATCGTAATTTATGAAGCTCTAAGGCAACAAGGTTTTCCTAAGCTTGATAAAACACATACGTATGAAAACGATAAATTAAAGTAGTCAAAAAGAGGCTGTGATATGAGTAAAAAGACATCTTCAAATTCCGAACGTTGGAATTCTGAAGATGTCTTTCTTTGTCTTTGGAAATGCTACTTTTTAAGGCTTTACAGGATAAAGTAACAACTAAACAACGCATAGTAATTCTTTAGCGGTAGTTTTATATATAATATTAAAGACTACTTATGTCACTGTCTCTTTTGGGACTATTCAGTCACATAAACTTCTTTAAAATTATTTGTGATCCCAGCTGAATTTTGGACCATATCGTGTACTGTTGGACGAAGCATTTCAGGAATGCCATCTTGTAATAATGGAACAACTGGTTGATCTTCATTTAGTAATTTAGCAGCTTTGACCATATCTTCGAAGCGTTTAGGTTCATTTAAAGCGTCAGTTGTTTTAGCAGCCGAAACAAGTTCGTTGTATTCAGCACTATCGTAATCCCCCATGTTGGTGAAATTTGCTTTTGTTTCAACATCTAAGAAATTGATCGGGTCAGCAAAATCAGCTAACCAACCAGTGAGCTGAGCATCGAAATCACCTTTTGAAGCTTGAGTGATGATCACTTTTCCAGGGATATTACGTGTTACGACCTTGACTTGAGGTAAAGTTTGTTCGATCTGACTTTGGATGAACTCAGTCTCTTTTTTGGCTGTTTCATCATCACGTCCTAAAAGAGTGAATTCGAAATGATCTTCGCCGAGTTCTGACAGTCCTTCTTTGAGTAATTTTTGAGCTAAACGTTTATTGTAAGTAACACCGACTTTAGTTGCAGCAAGGTCTGCAAAGTCTTTGCCTTTAAATTTAGCTAGACCTTTAGGCACAAAGTTAGTAAGTGGAACAGCTCCTCCACCAGCAACATTTTTGGCTAAGTACTTGCGGTCGATCGCATATGATAGAGCTTGGCGCACTTTTTTATTGTGAAATTCTTTTTTTCGCAAGTTATATTCGATATACGTCGTGCGTGCTTGATGTAATGGTCTATATCCTGGTGTCTTGGATAGTTGTTTTGATTGCTCTGCTGAAAGAGTAGTGAAATCAACTTTGTTGGCTTGGTAAAGGTTATAGGATGTTGTTGTGCTCTTATTTACTTTGAAGTTGATCGTGTCCATTTTGACATGCTTTTTATCCCAATAGTTTTGATTTTTGACTAATTTCCAATTCAAATTAGAGCCAGTCCAACCCTTAAGTACAAAGGGACCATTGTAAACTGTCGTATCAGCTGATAGGCCGAATTTTGACCCGTATTTTTCGACTGCTTTTTGATCTTGCGGGAAGAAACGAATATCGCCCATCAAAAGTTTAAAGTAAGGTAATTGTTGTTCTAATTCAACGACAAGTTCATGATCGCCATTTGCTTTGACGCCCAAGGTATCTGGTGCCATCTTACCTGCGATGATCGCATCAGCATTTTTGATCCCACTGTAAAGATATGACCCCGGAGCGGCATTTTTAGGATCAACAGCTCGATGCCAAGCATAGACAAAGTCATGAGCTGTGACAGGATCGCCATTTGACCATTTAGCATTTTTGCGTAAGGTCATCGTATAGGTCAGCCCATCTTTTGAAACTTTAGTCTTTGTGGCTAACCCTGGTTCAGCATGGTTATTTTTGATCCGGAAAAGACCTTCCATAGCGTTATTGATCATATCGGCACTGCCCATTTCAGGAACAAGTGCAGAGTCTAAAGTAGCTAGTTCGCTTGGTAGTGACCAGTTTAAAACTTGCTTAGCCGCAGGTTTGTTGGTCGATTTAGCGTTAGAGTTGCCACAAGCACTCAGTGTTAATGTAGCAACAAGTAAAGTACTACCGGTCACAAGTAGTTTTTTTAATGACATAGGTTATTCCCCCTTAAGATAATTTATCTGTAAGCTACCCCTAAATTAAAAAAGTAATTTTTTAATTTCTGTTATTATATTTTATAAAAATTATAAATTCAAGATAATTATTTATTTTTTTTTAAAATGAATAAAGTTTATTAAATATTAATATAAAAAGATTTAATCTTTTTATCGGTGATCGAAATCAAAAGTTTTTGCTTATTATATTTTAAAGAATAGTAGCTCGAGGTAAATGTGTTATAATTTAGTGAGCATTGAGTGGAATTTATGGTGATTCCAAAAGAAATCGAGGGGTAAATTTGGCGCAAAGAAAAAATACTAGAAGTAAAACAAAAAATAATAAAAAAAAGCGGACTAAAAATAATACAGGTCTCAAGTTGACTTGGAGGGCATACGGGGCTTTTGCATTGATTTTTGCAGTAGCTATCATACTAGATCTAGGCTTTTTAGGGACATTATTTGCTAATATGCTACGCTTAGTAGTCGGAAATACTTATCAATTAGGAGCAGTGCTTTTGGGGATCTTGGGAAGTTATTGGTTATTGTTTGATCGTGCTTTCAAATTAAAGGCCAATTATCTCGTAGGGGCGATCTTGTTGTACTTAGGGATCGTTTTATGGATCAGTGCCACTACTTTTCAAAATTTGGAGATCCATACCGATTTTATTGAAGCCTTTTTTGAACGAGCGGGTCATGATCTTGTCTCGGGGACTTTGAACGAGGATCTGGCAGGAGGGATCATTGGGGTCATTTTGTATAGCTTGATGTATTTTTTGTTAGGTCAGATCGGATCTTATCTGTTAGCTTGCTTACTAGTGGGTGCAGGGATCTTGTTTATCTGCCAGATCTCCTTTAGTGCAGTATTAGAGAATATCGGACGGATATTTAAAACTTTAGGCTTCGGTACACTAAATTTACTAAAAAAGGCCAGAACCGAACTAAAAAGTTTCAAACAGACGAGTTCTAGGGAATTGTTTACCGAAGTTGAACCAAGCTCTGATAAAAAAAGTCCTACATCACAAGAGCCGATCCCAGAATCGATCCCAGTGGTAGCTGAGCCTGCAGTGAGCATACCGCCCAAGAAAAAAATAATTCCTAAACCTAAAAAAGAACTACCAGTTAAAAGTGATGGTACGTATGAATTACCAAGTTTAGATCTATTGAGCGAAGTTTTAGTTCCTGATCGTACAGGTGAAAAAAAGAAGATCAAACAAAATCAAGTAGTCTTGACGGAGACGCTCAAAAGTTTTGGTGTCCAGGCTGAACTAAAAAATATCATCTTAGGACCAGCAGTAACTAAATATGAATTACATCCCGCTATTGGGGTCAAAGTATCTAAATTTGTCAGTTTAGCAGATGATCTTGCTTTAGCCTTGGCTGCTAAAGATATTCGGATCGAAGCGCCGATCCCAGGGAAAGCTTTAGTCGGGATCGAAGTACCCAATCAAAAAGTAGCGACTGTTTCGTTCAAAGAATTGATGGCTGAATTTCGTGAGACTGATTTCTCCCCACTTGAAGTTCCTTTGGGACGTGATATCTCAAATGGGTTGGTCACGGCTGATCTAGCCAAGATGCCACACTTGTTGATCGCTGGATCGACTGGGAGCGGAAAGTCGGTCGCGATCAATGTTATTTTGACAAGTTTGTTGATGAATTGTTTACCTGAGCAAGTCAAGCTGGTCTTGATCGATCCAAAGAAAGTAGAACTTGGGATGTATCATGATCTGCCACATTTATTGACACCAGTTGTTACGGAACCCCGTAAAGCCGCAGTAACTTTGGAAAAAGTCGTTGTTAAAATGCAACAGCGTTATGAGATCTTTGCTCAAACGGGACAAAGAAATTTAACAGGCTATAATAAAATGGCTACTAAAGACCCTGATAATTATGAACAGATGCCATATATCGTTGTTGTAGTCGATGAATTGGCCGATCTGATGATGACGACTGGTAACGAAGTCGAAGCTGCGATCACACGTATCGCGCAGATGGGACGGGCTGCTGGGATCCATTTGATCTTAGCTACTCAACGGCCTTCTGTGGACGTCATCACTGGGATCATTAAAGCTAATGTGCCTTCGCGGATGGCGTTTGCCGTTTCTAGTGGAACTGATTCACGGACTATCATCGATCAAGTTGGCGCCGAGAAATTATTGGGGCGTGGTGATATGCTCTATTTACCAATGGGCCAAAATAAACCATCACGAGTCCAAGGAGCATATATCTATGATGAAGATGTTCAAAATGTTGTTGATTTCATTAAAGCTCAAGCCGAAGTGACCTATGACCAAGCGTTAGAAGTTTCTGAAAGTGAGCTAAAAACCCCAGATGATAATGGGACTGATGAGCTTTTCGATGAAGTCGTGGCTTTTATCACACAGGAACAAAAATGTAGCACCTCGTTGATCCAGCGCCATTTTAGGATCGGCTACAATCGAGCTGCCAATTTAGTAGAAGAGCTTGAAAACCGTGGAATGATCGGTCCGCAAGCTGGTTCTAAACCACGTCAAGTCTATTTAAAATCAAAAAAAGTCGATAATTGATCGCATTTTTTGCCCGTCTGCTTTAGACGGGTTTTTTGGTAGAAATAAAATTTATTTTTTAGGTGAAAACCTTGTGATTGAAACTTGTCAATGCGGGTCTTTTACCTTATCATAGTTAGAGAGTATATAAACTATTGACCAAACAACTAGAAATATATCAGTAACATATCGAAGGGGGAACTGTTAGTGCAAAAAGAAATCAATGCGGGGGTCATGTTGAATGTGATCCCTACACAACAGTTCAAGACAACACGAGTCGTGATCTCATTTTTAAAAGAGTTGACAGATCGCAAAGAACTCGTCATGCGAACGCTATTAGCTAATATTTTAGAAACGAGTAGTCAAGCTTATCCGACGCAAAAAGCAGTTGCCTTAGAGCTTTCTAAGATGTATGGAGCAAGTTTTGGTACGACAGTCAGCCGGCGCGGGCAAGTACATATTCTAAATTTTGTTTTGAATTGTGTAAATGATAACTATCTTTTGCATCCCGAAGATTTGTTAGGCCAAGTTTTCTCATTTTTAAAAGAGTTGATCTTTGCACCATTAGCCAATGATGGAGCCTTTGATAAAGCGACTTTTGAGCGTCAAAAGCTTAATTTGACGGCTTATATCGAAGCTGTCAAAGATAATAAGCAATCCTATGCGGCGTTAGAATTGCAAAAGATCTATTTTGAGGATGCGATCCAACAAGCTGCTAACTATGGTACAGTGGAAGATCTAGTTTCAGTTACGGCAGCTGAACTCTACGCTTATTATTTGGAAATGCTTCAAAATGATCAGATCCAGATCTTCGTATCAGGGGATGTCTTAGAAGCTGAAGTTGAGGAAAATGCGCTTGCATTACCTTTTGACAAAAGAAAGACTGCGATCACAAAGCTTTGTTATCAACAGTCAACACGAGCTCAAGTAGTTGAAGTAGTCGAAAGACAGACTTTAAATCAAAGCAAGTTAGACTTAGCTTATCGATTGCCGACCACTTATCGCGATGCTAAACACTATGCTGCTGTAGTCTTCAATGCCTTGTTGGGGGGCTCACCGCAGTCTAAATTATTTACTAATGTACGAGAAAAAGAAAGTCTTGCTTATTATGCAAGTAGTAATTTTGATCCTTTCCGGCAGTTGCTCTTGATCCAGACGGGTATCAAGACAAGTGACAAGAAGAAAGCCTACAGCTTGATCAAACAACAAGTCGCTGATCTAGCTGCAGGAAAGTTCAGTGAAGCTGAATTAGAAAATATCAAACTAAATTTGATCAACGGTTATGAGAGCCGTTTAGATGATCAAATGACGGCGATCACACGTAGTCAGCTAGATATATTGAGTCAAGTACCAGAAACACCAGCGACTTGGATCGAAAAGATCAACCAAGTTTCGGCTCAAGACGTGGTAGAGGTGGCAAATTTAGCTGAGCTTCAGGCCGTATTTTTCTTAGATGGGGGGCATATTTAGTGGAGATCAACAGTTATCCGCAATTTGGCGAGACGATTTATACTGCTACTTTGGAGAATGGGTTAAAAGTCAATTTTTTGCCTCGAACAGATTTTCATAAGACTTATGGGATCTTGACGACTGATTATGGCTCAGTTGATAACGAATTTGTTCCTTTAGGTGAGACTAGCGTTCGGCGGTTTCCTGATGGGATCGCCCACTTTTTAGAACATAAATTATTCGAAAAAGAAGATCACGATGCCTTTGAACTATTTGGTAAATACGGAGCTGATGCCAATGCCTTTACCAGTTTTACTCGTACGAGCTACCTGTTTCAAACGACACATAATGTTGCTAAGTGTGTGACGACGTTATTAGATTTTGTGCAAGCGCCGTATTTTTCGGAAAAGACAGTTGAAAAAGAAAAGGGGATCATTGGTCAAGAGATCAAGATGTATGATGATGACTCCAATTGGCGCTTATATTTTGGGATCATTGAAAATCTGTATCCTAAAAATTCATTAAGTGTCGATATCGCTGGGACAGTTGATTCGATCAATAAGATCACTGCTCAAGATCTGTATGATTGCTACAAGACTTTTTATCAGCCAAGTAACATGGATCTCTTCTTAGTCGGGAATTTTGAAGTTGAAGCTATGCTCGAGTTGGTCAAAGAAAATCAAGCAGCTAAGGAATTTCCAAGTGCTGAGCCGATCAAGCGAGCCGAAGAATTTTTGATCTAGAAGGTAAGGATATCATTCCTTATCGGATGACAGAATTAGATATCCAGCGTCCTAAAACGATCATTGGGATCAAGGGACTAGATAAAGTGCCTGCAGGTCGAGCAGGTCTGCGGTATAAGCTAGCAGTCGAATTATTATTATATTTACTTTACAGCGAAACTTCAGATAAATACCTAGAACTTTATGATGAAGGTGTCTTGGACGACAGTTTTGGGTATGATTTTTCTTTAGAACGAGGTTTTCATTTTGCTACGATCTCAGGTGATACCAATAAACCTCAAGAACTATCCAATGCCGTGATCGAGATCGCAGAGCACGCGCTAGAATTTTTAGAAGATAAAGAATTTGCTTTTGAGTTAGCTAAACGTGAGTTGATCGGACGTAATATCCAAGCGATGAATTCATTAGAAAGTATCGCCAATCGTTATGAAGCTGATCTGTTTGAAAATGCGACCTTATTTGATATCGGAGCGCTTTTAGAACAATTGACTTTAGACGATATCAAAGTTGTTGCCAAGCAGTTCTTACGTTCAGAGGCGATCAGTGTTTACCAAATTCTCCCGAAAGAAGATGAAGATAAATGAAATGGGCTTTGCTCTGTGGAGCCTCAGGTGATCTAGGTCACCAAATCGCTAAAGACTTAGCAGCTGATGGCTGGTCGTTATATTTACATTACTATCACAATCAAACGCGTGTGGATGATCTAGTAATAAAACTAGCAAAGAATTATCCTAAGCAGGATTTTTTAGCACTCCAAGCTGACCTTACAGCACCAGACACGATGCCACAAGTGGCTTCTCAGATCTTTGGCAGTCTAGATGCACTGATCTTTGCGCAAGGAACGACTGAGTATGGGCTATTTAGTCAACAAGGACCGCAAGCTTTTGACCAGTTGCTGGCGATGCAACTACAAAGTCCGTTACGTTTGATCGCGTTGCTCGAAGCTAAATTAGCTCGCAGTCAAGCAGCGCGGATCGTGTTTATTGGCTCGGTCTATGGTGGTGCTGGTAGTGCTTTAGAGGTCGGTTATAGTACGGTAAAAGGAGCACAAAGTGCCTTTTGCAAAGCTTATAGTAAAGAAGTTGCCTCTTTGGGGATCACAGTCAATACGATCGCACCTGGAGCAGTAGATACGCAGATGAATCAGATGTTTTCTGGTAGTGAACGTCAAGCAGTACAAGAAGAGATCCCAAGTGGTCGCTTTGCTCAGCCAAGTGAGATAAGTTATTTCGTAAAAATGTTGTTAGCCCCTAAAGCTAGTTATTTAACGGGTCAGACACTTTATGTGACTGGTGGTTGGCTCGTGTAGACGATAGAATCTAAAAAGAGACGGAGAAATTAGATAAAATGACAGATATTGGAACAATTTTAAAAGAAGCACGTAAAGAAAAAGGTTTGACATTAGATGACTTACAACAAACGACCAAGATCCAAAAACGTTATTTGATCGCGATCGAAGACGATGACTTTGCAGCGCTACCAGGTAAATTCTATGTGCGAGCTTTTATCAAGCAATATGCAGAAACTGTTGGGATCGATCCAGAAGAGTTGCTAGCTAAGCTAGATGAAGATAAAACTCCCAAACCAGAAGAAGAAACAGAAGCAACGACACGTACTGAAGCGGTCAAGCGCGAAGAAGAAAAAACTATGTCACCGATCCTTGCGGGTTTGATCCGTTATTTACCTACGATCATTATCGTAGCTATCGTAGTTGCGATCTTAGGAACGATCTACATCTTTGCTTGGGGAGATCGTGACCGTAATAGCAGTACACAGATTGCTGATAATAGTCAAAGAGTCTCAGTTTCTTCCGAAAGTTCTGCTAAGAGCAGTAGTTCCAAGCAAAAAGCCTCAAGTAGTGAAAGCAGCAGTAGTAGCACATCTAAAAAAGAAAGTTCAAGCACAAAAGCTAAGAAGGAATCTAAAAAGGCAACTAAACAAAAGATCACTAACACATCAGCTGCGGGTTCAGCTTTCGTATATGAGCTAAAAAATGCCCCAGCTACAAATAAGATCGAAATGTCAGTTTCTGATGGTGCAACAGCTTGGAATGCCGTTTCAGCTAATGGGGTCCAAGTATGGCAAGGGACACTTAGTGCTGATAATGCATCACAAACAATTGAGATCCCTGAAAATACAACAACGATCACTATGAATTTAGGGAACTCAAAGGCAACATCGATCAAGATCAACGGTAAGAAATTTGATTTCTTAAAAGAAAACGAGACTTTGACCGTACGTACGATCACATTAAACGTTGCACAAACAACGGCACAATAAAAGTAGTATGGCAGAAAAAGGCGGATGCCAAAGCATAAGTAAATCTAAGAAAGGAAACTGTGCACTTTTCAAAGTATGAAACTTTTCCGCCAACACAGTAGAAAATTATGAATTTACCGAATAAATTAACAGTTTTACGGATCATTTTGATCCCGATCTTCATGTTAGTTCTGCTATTACCGCTTGATTGGGGCGAGGTGGTTTTAGCTGGTACCGTTATCCCGACCACACAATTGCTTGGAGCGCTGATCTTTGCGATTGCTTCGATCACGGATTTTGCGGATGGACAGATCGCACGTAAACAAAAATTAGTTACAAACTTTGGCAAGTTTGCTGATCCTCTAGCCGATAAGATGTTGGTAATGACCGCATTTATCATCTTGGTACAGATGGGGAAAGTACCTGCGTGGGTCGCAGCGATCATTGTTTGCCGTGAATTAGCCGTAACTGGTTTGCGCTTGATCATCGTTGAAAACGATGGTAAAGTCATGGCTGCTGAACTTCCAGGTAAGATCAAAACAATGACGCAAATGTTTGCGATCTTGTTCTTGTATTTGAATAATGTTTTCTTTATCAATGCAAATATCATGATCGGTGAGATCTTATTGTATATCTGCTTATTCTTTACGGTATATTCAGGCTTGGATTATTTTTGGAAGAGTAGAAGTATTTTTGCTGATTCTTTTAACGATTAAAAACGATGGACTACTTCAGCTGGTGAGGTAGTCTATTTATTTGCATAGAGATCCAAGTATTTTGCGTATCTTTAAAGTAAGGCTGAAACATATCAAACATTAGTTCGCAAAACGCTTGCTTTTTTTGAAAAAAATAAGTATGATATATGGTACAGAGTAATTGAACGTAGATTAGGAAACGTTCTTTGTGAGTAAACGACAAAGAGGAGGAGTAAATTTGGCTGACGAAAGACAAGTTGCTTTAGATAAAGCGCTCAAGAAGATCGAAAAAGATTTCGGTAAGGGTGCCATCATGAAGATGGGTGAAAAGGCTGATACCCAGATCTCAACTGTTCCAAGTGGTTCATTGGCCCTTGATGAAGCTTTGGGAGTAGGTGGCTTCCCAAGGGGACGTATCGTAGAGATCTATGGCCCTGAAAGTTCTGGTAAGACAACAGTTGCTTTGCAAGCTGTTGCTGAAGTTCAAAAACAAGGCGGTCTAGCTGCTTATATCGATGCGGAAAATGCACTTGATCCTGCATATGCGACAGCTTTGGGTGTCAATATCGATGACTTGTTGCTCTCTCAACCTGGTACTGGCGAAGAAGGTCTACAGATCGCAGATGCACTGGTCTCTTCTGGCGCGGTAGATATCGTGGTCATTGACTCTGTAGCGGCTTTAGTTCCTAAAGCTGAGATCGAAGGCGAGATGGGTGACTCACATGTTGGTTTACAAGCGCGTTTGATGTCTCAAGCTTTACGTAAACTTTCAGGTACGATCAACAAGACTAAGACGATCGCTTTGTTTATCAATCAGATCCGTGAAAAAGTCGGAGTGATGTTTGGTAATCCAGAAACAACGCCTGGTGGACGGGCCCTTAAGTTTTACTCAACGATCCGCTTGGAAGTTCGGCGCGCTGAACAGATCAAGGACGGTTCAGATGTTTTAGGTAACCGGACTCGGATCAAAGTTGTGAAAAATAAGGTCGCACCACCATTTAGAACGGCAGAAGTCGATATCATGTATGGTGAAGGGATCTCGAAGATGGGTGAATTGATCGACTTAGCCGTTGAGAAAGATATCATCGAAAAGAGTGGTTCTTGGTTCTCTTACGGTGGTAGCCATATCGGTCAAGGTCGTGAAAAGACAAAGGCTTACTTGAGCGAACATCCTGAAGTGGCCGATGAGATCACACAAAAAGTTCGTGATACACCAACGCTTACACAAAAAGAGAAAAAAGCACTTGAAAAAGAAAAAAAAGCTAAGGAAAAAGAAGCGGCTAAAGTTGATAAAAAAGCAGCTAACAAGCCGGTCAGTTTGGACTTAGGTAAAGACGACAAATAAACTTTAAAGAGTAGCCGTTTGCTAGAGCTACTCTTTTTTGACATTATCTAGATAAAAGGTCAAACAGACTGATAATGATTGACATTTACCAACATTAAACATTAAAATATTATTGTGTGTAAATTAGACCTAAGCCGTCGATTTACCACGATAAAATAGATCGCGGAGGTGCAAACTTGAACTATACTGTTATTAGTGCCATCCTCGCAATCGCTGTTTTGACTTTAGTGCTAGGTTTTGCTTTAGGAATCTTTTATCGAAAGCGTAGTTATGAACAATCGCTAGATGCAGCAACTCAAACGGCCAAAGGTATTATTGCTAGTGCCAAAAAAGAGGCTTTACTGGAAGCAAAAGATGAAAGTCATCGCTACCGTAAAGAAGTCGAAGGCGAATTGAAAGAGAGACGCTTTGAAGTTCAGAAACAAGAAAATCGTTTGTTGAAAAGAGAAGAGAACCTTGATCGTAAGGATTCAGTCTTAGACAAACGCGAACAAATGCTTACACAAAAAGAAGATCAACTGAGTGCTGAGCAACAAAGATTAACTGCAAAGAGCAAGGAAGTCACTTCGCTTGAACAAAAACAAAAAGATAAGCTGGAAGAGATCGCCGCTTTGACAAAAGACCAAGCTAAGGAACTTATTCTTAAAGAGACGCGTAACAGTTTGAGTTACGAATTAGCTGTGATGATCAAGGAAAGTGAAGCCCAAGCTCAAGCAACAGCTGACAAAAAGGCTAAGAGTTTGATCGCACAAGCTATCCAGCGCAGTGCAGCTGATATGGTCTCTGAAACCACTGTCTCAGTCGTCAACTTACCAAATGATGAGATGAAGGGCCGTATTATTGGGCGTGAAGGACGTAATATTCGCACACTTGAAACTTTGACTGGGATCGATCTGATCATTGATGATACTCCTGAAGCTGTCGTTTTGAGTGGCTTTGATCCTGTAAGACGCGAGATCGCCAAAATGGCCTTAGAAAAATTGATCCAAGATGGTCGGATCCATCCAGCACGTATCGAGGAAATGGTCGAAAAGGCTACCAAGGAAATGGATAGTCGGATCCGCCAGACTGGTGAAGAAGCTATCTTTGATCTTGGGATCCATTCAATGCATCCAGATTTGATCAAGACAGTCGGTCGTTTGAATTATCGGACAAGTTATGGTCAAAATGTGTTGGATCATTCGATCGAAGTTGCTAAGATCACAGGGGTCCTTGCAGCTGAGTTAGGTGAAGACGTTACAATAGCGAAACGCGCAGGTTTACTACACGATATCGGAAAAGCAGTTGATCATGAAGTTGATGGCTCTCATGTTGAGATCGGGGTGGAGTTGGCGAAGAAATATAAAGAAAACGATGTCATTGTCAATACGATCGCCTCTCACCACGGTGATGTAGCACCAAAATCAACGATCGCAGTTTTAGTTGCGGCAGCTGATGCTGTTTCAGCTGCACGTCCAGGGGCTCGGAGCGAGTCACTGGAAAACTACATTCATCGCCTTGAAAAATTAGAGAATATCTCTAATGAATTTGAAGGTGTGAAAAAGAGCTATGCGATCCAAGCAGGGCGTGAAGTTCGGATCATCGTTAAACCAAATGAGGTCAATGACTTAGAAGCAACTGTTTTAGCACGTGATATTCGAAATAAGATCGAAGAAGAACTTGAATATCCAGGGCATATCAAAGTTACCGTTATTCGTGAAACACGAGCGGTCGAATATGCTAAGTAATAGTTTTAGCAATTGTATCAAAAAAGCTGTAGTCCGATCAGAGCTACAGCTTTTTTATTAGACACGGCGTTCTTGCTTTAACTTTTCAGCTTGTTTAGCACTCAAGTTTCCTAGAGTGACTAAACGGTCTTCGATCAAATCTAAAACGTGATTACGATCAGTCTGATTTTCAACGAAATCGTATTTATCACCATCGATGATCAACAGTTGAGAGAGTCCATAATTTTTCTCAAAATCATCGTAATAACGTAAGAGCTGTTGGTAGTATTCGATCAATGAAGGATCAGTTGAGATCTGTTCATATTTACGCCCACGTTTTTGGATGCGCTTGATCATCGTATCATAGGAAACTTTGATCAAGACCATCAGATCGGTATCGTTAGCAGGAGTAGCTGCCTTGAGTTCAGTCAACATATGTCCTAAAAGTTCTTGGTAGGTCGCATATTCGATCTGAGTTGCATTTCCCATATCGGTATTCATCTTCATGAACATCGCATCTTCATAGATCGAGCGATCTAAGATGTTGTTTGGGTGTTGCATAGCTTGTTTCATCATCATAAAACGACGATTTAAAAAGAAAGTTTGTAATAGATAGGCATAAGGATTGGTAGCATCCTTATCGCCAGCTTGACGTTTTTTGGCCGCAATTTCGTTGCCTTTGTAAAATAATGGTAAGACAGGGTTGTCTTCAACGGGTTCAAAGAACGGCTTTGAGCCTAATTCTTGAGCTAAGATCTGTGTTAGGCTTGATTTACCTGATCCGATAATCCCAGCTAGTGTGATCATAGAAAGTTCATCCTCTCGGTTAATGTACTTAACTATCTTACATTTTTAACGTTTATTTTTCAAATGGTGAATTACTTGACTAATTGTTATGAGAGGCATATATTTCTCTATATAAAATTTTTTATAGGGCAGACTGTGGGCAAGATGATAGCCTGCCAGAAAGGCTCGTGAGATAATGGAAAAACAAAAAAGACAGCTATTTTTAGGGTCTTTGATCACATTGGGGATCGTTTACGGGGATATAGGGACTTCACCTTTGTATGTAATGAAAGCTTTATTAGCGGATCTAGGGAGTCCGAAATACTTGACTCGTGAATACCTTATCGGCTGTCTCTCGTTAGTTTTTTGGACTCTGATGTTGATGACGACGATCAAATATGTTTTGATCGCGTTGAAAGCAGATAACCACGGTGAAGGTGGGATCTTTGCACTTTATGCTTTGGTACGCCATCAGAAAAAGTGGCTGATAGTCCCAGCTTTGATCGGGGGGGCTGCTTTGTTAGCTGATGGGACCTTGACTCCAGCAGTGACCGTTACCAGTGCGATCGAAGGATTAAAGGGCGTTGCATTTGGTCAAAATGTTCCGATCGCATCTCAAAATAGCGTGATCATTGTAACGTTTGTGATCTTATTAGTTTTATTTGTGATCCAGCGATTTGGGACAAGTTTGATCGGTAAAGGCTTTGGTCCGGTAATGTTTATCTGGTTTAGCTTTTTAGCGATCGTTGGTCTGATCAATTTAGCCAGTGATCCTGGGATGTTAGTTGCTTTGTCACCACACTATGGTTTAAAATTGCTGTTTTCACCAGAAAATAAAGTTGGGATCTTTATTTTGGGGAGCGTATTTTTGGCAACGACTGGGGCTGAGGCACTGTATTCAGATATGGGCCATGTTGGGAAACGCAACATCTATTTGACCTGGCCCTTTGTCTGCACGGCGCTTATATTGAATTATTTTGGCCAAGGAGCATATTTGAGTACACACTTAGCTCAGATAAAAGCTCAAACTAACTTTGAAAATCCATTCTATGCTGTTTTGAATCCAGATTGGTATTTGTTTGGTGTAGTTTTGGCAACGTTGGCAGCTATCATTGCGTCACAAGCTTTGATAACGGGATCATTTACCTTAGTTCAAGAAGCTGTCGGATTAAAACTTTTACCACGAATGAAAGTTGAGCATCCTAGTCTTTCACGAGGGCAGATCTATATTTCTGCAGTCAATTGGTTATTGTGTTTGACTACGACGATCGTTTTATTTTACTTCAAGACTTCTGAACATATGGAAGCTGCTTATGGTCTAGCGATCACCTTGACGATGCTGATGACGACACTACTATTATTTGAGTATCTGCGGTCTAAAGAAAAACCGATCCGTGCTGTTTTGGTCTTAAGCTGTTTTAGTGTGATCGAGCTGATATTTTTAGCTGCTAGCTTGAGTAAATTCATGCATGGTGGTTATGTGACGGTCTTTATCACTTTGTTGATCTTAGGTTTGATGTTTATTTGGTTCTTTGGAAATCGTCTACGTGAGCGTTATGCAGATCGATCTGAGATGATCAATTTAAGGGATTATAAGTCGATGTTACAAGCGCTAGCCAAAGATGAAAGTGAACCACTTTTTACAGATAATTTGATCGTTTTAGCTAAAGTAAAGCGCGATCTTAGTGTCAAACGTGAATTGCTGTATTCGATCTTAGATAAAAAGCCTAAGCGCGCCAAAGTCTACTGGTTCGTTACCGTTAATACGACCGATGAACCCTACACTAACTATTATACGGTCGATATGCTTGGTACACGTAATATCGTCAATTTACAGTTATATTTAGGCTATAAGATGAATCCAAGCGTTAACTTATATCTCTATCAGATAGTTTCTGATCTGATGCAAAAAGATGTTATCGATGAACAGCCACAAAAGTATACGACAGTTCCTGGGCGGATCGTGGGTAACTTTTCTGTTTTAGCGATCCAAGAAGTTTTATCGCCAGATACTCGGATCTCAGCTTGGATGCGTTTGTTGATCTCGGCACGGATCTTTATTCAAAATCACAGTACGACACCGATTCAGTGGTTCGGACTTGAAACTAGTGAGGTCCATCTTGAAAAGGTCCCACTTTTCTTGAAGAAACGTTCGGTACCTGTGATCGAGCAACGGGTGATCTTAAATCCTAAGGACATCAAACGCAGTACTTGCGAATAGTTGATCGCACCCAGTTATTGGGTGCTTTTTCGTGTTTTCCTTAAAATGAAACGTGTTTATTTGTTTTTTTATAGATTATACGGATAAAATTATCGCATTTGATAAAATAGTTCGATTTTTATTTTGACAATTATAGGGCACTTTGTTATGCTTAAAGCAACTTGAGAGCTGATCAAGATCTTGATAGCCGTTGAGAAATAGTGTGGTAGCGGTAGGCCCCAGCCCCTAAGCTTTTGAGTTTGAAAATAACCAGGAAAGGATATGCTATATCGCTTTCGGTCGTTTTTTATGCGATCCCACATAGATATGGCGGGCACTTAGAGTGAGTAATCGAATTAGTATTGTGATGGGCAGCTATTCTGATTGGGAGACCATGAAAAATACAGCTGCTGTTTTAGATGAATTTGGTGTAAAATATGATAAGGCTGTGATCTCAGCTCATCGTATGCCTGAAGAAATGATGACATTTGCTAAGGACGCTGTAGACAATGGAGTCGAAGTGATCATTGCGGGTGCTGGTGGTGCGGCCCATCTACCAGGGATGATCGCCGCTAATACCGTTTTACCAGTCATTGGTGTTCCAGTCCGATCACGAGCATTAAATGGCCTAGATTCGTTGTTATCGATCGTTCAGATGCCAGCGGGGGTTCCAGTCGCAACTACTGCGATCGGTGTAGCAGGCGCTAAAAATGCTGCTCTATTGGCGTTGCAGATCCTGGGTGTTACCGATAAAACGATCCAAAAAGATCTACTTGCTTATCGGCAGGAAATGCATGATAAAGCTGTAGAAAGCGGTGATCTTCTTGAATGATGCAGAACAACTCAAACAAGGACAAACGATCGGGATCATCGGCGGTGGTCAATTGGGACAAATGCTAGTTTTGTCGGCTAAAGCGATGGGATTAAAGACGATCATTTTAGATCCTGATGACACTTGTCCAGCCGGGCAGGCATCTGATGCACAGATCGTGGCGCCATATGACGATTTTTTTGCTTTAGAAGAACTAGCGAAGCGATCTGATGTTTTGACTTATGAGTTTGAAAATGTCGATCTAGCAGCTTTAGAGCATTTAACAGATGCTAAATTATTGCCTCAAGGGACAAAACTACTGCAGATAACTAAGAATCGTTTAGCTGAAAAGACTTTTTTGCATGAGCATGATTTAAAGACCGCACCATTTAGAGCAGTCAATACAAGGACAGAGCTTGAACAAGCAGTAGCTCAATTAGGGTTTCCAAGTATTTTAAAGACTTGTGAAGGCGGCTATGACGGTAAAGCTCAGTTTACGCTCAAAGAAAAGGCTGATCTTGATGCTGCCAGTGAATTACTAACGCAAGGACCATGTATCTTAGAGGGCTTTGTGAACTTTTCTTTGGAATGCTCTGTTATGGTCGCGCGAAATGCCAAGGGAGAAGTAACTGTCTTTCCGGTCAGTGAAAATATTCATCGTAACCATATCTTGCATGAAAGTATCATACCGGCTCGGATCACATCAAGAGAACAGCAAAAAGCACAAACCATTGCAATAAAGATCGCCCAAAGTTTAAATTTACGGGGGATCTTAGGAGTTGAACTTTTTGTAGAGCTTGATGGTGAGATCTACGTCAATGAACTAGCACCACGTCCACATAATTCAGGACATTATTCGATCGAAGCCTGCAACTTCTCGCAATTTGATGTACATAATCGGGCAGTCATGAATTGGCCTTTGCCTAAGATCGAATTGTTGAGACCGGCCATTATGGTCAATATTTTAGGGCAACATAAGGCTTTAAGTGAAGACTTGATCGCACAAAAGCCACAATGGCATTTCCATGACTATGGTAAAAAAGATGTTAGAGTAGATCGTAAGATGGGGCATATTACGATCTTGACTGACGATCTAGAACAGACTTTAGCTGAGATCAAAGCAACTCAAGTTTGGGATCAAACACAATTAAAGGAGAATCATTAATGATTTCACGTTATACACGGCCTGAAATGGCTGCAATTTGGACAGATGAGAAAAAATTTGAATGTTGGTTAGCGGTTGAATTGGCTGCTGACGAAGCATGGGCTAAGTTAGGCCATATTCCGGCTGAAGATGTTGAAAAATTAAAGCAAAATGCTAAATTTGACGTTGACCGCATTCAAGAGATCGAAGCGGTGACCCACCATGATGTGATCGCATTTACACGTAATGTATCTGAATCATTAGGTGAAGAAAAAAAATGGGTCCACTATGGTTTGACCAGCACAGACGTGGTCGATACAGCTTATGGTTATCAATTAAAGCAAGCTAACGATATCATCCGAAAAGACCTTAAAGATTTTACTCAGATCGTAGCTGATAAAGCGCGAGAACATAAAAATACAGTAATGATGGGGCGGACTCACGGTGTTCATGCTGAACCAACAACATTTGGTGCTAAGCTAGCTCGGTGGTATTCAGAAATGAAGCGTAATATCGAACGCTTTGATCGTGCAGCTAAGGGTGTTGAAGCAGGCAAGATCAGTGGTGCGGTCGGGACATATGCGAATATCGATCCTTTTGTTGAAGAATATGTCTGTGAAAAATTAGGGATCCGTGCACAAGAAGTGTCGAGCCAAGTCTTACCACGTGATCTACATGCTGATTACATGGCTTCTTTAGCTTTGATCGCTACAAGTTTGGAAGAATTTGCAACTGAGATCCGGGGGTTACAAAAATCAGAGACTCGTGAAGTCGAAGAATACTTTGCTAAGGGGCAAAAAGGTTCATCCGCAATGCCACATAAGCGTAACCCGATCGGCTCAGAAAATATTTGTGGTTTAGCTCGTGTTTGCCGCGGTCATATGGTCACAGCTTATGAAAATGTTGCTTTATGGCATGAACGTGATATTTCTCATTCTTCTGCAGAACGCATCATCTTACCAGATACAACGATTTTGATCGATTACATGTTGAATCGCTTTGGCCGGATCGTGAAGAACTTGACTGTTTTCCCAGAAAACATGAAGCGCAACATGGATAAGACATTTGGCTTGATCTACAGTGGTCGTGTTTTGTTGAAGTTGATCGATACGGGGATGAGTCGTGAAGAAGCTTATGACCTTGTGCAACCATATACAGCTAAAGCTTGGGATGAACAAACTCAGTTTCGTCCATTGCTTGAAAGTGATGCAACGATCATGAGTCGCCTATCTAAAGAAGATCTTGATGATGCATTCGATTATCACTGGCATTTAAAACATATTGATGATATTTTTAAACGTGTTGGTTTAGAATAGTGTCTATAATGTAAATTTAATATTAAAAAGCCTTGATCTGTGAGGATAGTCGGCACTGGGGTCCGTCAAGTATACAGTTTAAATAGAAAAATAGTTTATGCGGTTTGAACGCGGAATTTTTCTGCGGTCAAGCCGTTTTTTGATGCATATGCACGTTGCGTGTTGAAATATTCAATAGATTCCTTTACTGAT
>NZ_CAQLEL010000135.1:0-39781 GCF_948826705.1 uncultured Ligilactobacillus sp. | reverse complement strand
TGTACCTTTTGGTAACTTAACGCTTGGATCTAATACTTCCGCTGGATCTAACTTCTCGCCTAATTTAACTTTTAGCTCTGGTTTCAACGTTGGCGTTACTGCTTCGGCGTCGGTTCCGACCTTCACTGATACTGGTAAGGTATCTTTTGTGCCATCTGGATATGTTACTTCCAACTCACCCGCTTGTTGGCCTGCCTTATTTGTATCCACTGCTGTCTTCCATGCCACTTGTGTACCTTTTGGTAACTTAACGCTTGGATCTAATACTTCCGCTCGATCTAACTTCTCGCCTACCTTTGCCTTTAGCTCTGGCTTCAACGTTGGCGTTACTGCTTCGGCGTCGGTTCCGACTTTCACTGATACTGGCAAGGTATCTTTTGTGCCATCTGGATAGGTCACTTCCAACTCACCCGTTTGTTGACCTGCCTTATTTGTATCCACTGGTGTCTTCCATGTCACTTGTGTACCTTTCGGTAAAACAACTTCGGAAGCTAACATTTCTGTTGGGTCTAACTTCTCGCCTACCTTTGCCTTTAGCTCTGGTTTCAACGTTGGCGTTACTGCTTCAGCGTCTGTTCCGACTTTCACTGGTACTGGCAAGGTGTCTTTTGTGCCATCTGGATAGGTCACTTCCAACTCACCTGTTTGTTGACCTGCCTTATTTGTATCCACTGCTGTCTTCCATGCCACTTGTGTACCTTTTGGCAAAACAACTTCGGAAGCTAACATTTCTGTTGGATCTAACTTCTCGCCTAATTTAACTTTTAGCTCTGGTTTCAACATCGGCGTTACTGCTTCGGCGTCGGTTCCGACTTTCACTGGTACTGGTAAGGTATCTTTTGTGCCATCTGGATAGGTCACTTCCAACTCACCCGTTTGTTGGCCTGCCTTACTTGTATCCACTGCCGTCTTCCATGCCACTTGCGTGCCTTTTGGTAACTTAACACTTGGATCTAATACTTCCGCTGGATCTAACTTCTCGCCTAATTTAACTTTTAGCTCTGGTTTCAACGTTGGCGTTACTGCTTCGGCGTCGGTTCCGACTTTCACTGATACTGGTAAGGTATCTTTTGTGCCATCTGGATATGTTACTTCCAACTCACCTGTTTGTTGACCCGCCTTACTTGTATCCACTGCTGTCTTCCATGCCACTTGTGTGCCTTTTGGCAAAACAACTGTTGGATCTAATACTTCAGATGATGCCAATTTATCATCTACTGCAACATGTAATCCAGCCTTAACAGTTGGTGCATATTTTTCTGCCTGCGAAACAACTCTGACTTGCAACAAGACTTTTGTATTAGAACCATCAGCAAAGCTGACCGTTGCCTCATAATCCTTTTCGCCAACTTCATTTGTTTCAACTGGTAGATCAAAGAGTACTTTAGTAACTGAGTAAGCTTGCTTTGCCTCTTCAGTTAAACCTTTTTGTGCATCGGTTGCTGGGACAACTGCTTTTAGATCCTCTGTCACTAATTGCGTCTGTAGATCCTTTGTAGCTTTTTCAGCCATTGAAGGTGCTACATCTAGCTCAACAGGTACACTTTGTGTTGCTCCATCAGCAAATTCAACTTGTAGTTCACCTTTAACATGATGATCTTGTGTTGCTGTTGGAGTCACTAAAGGTTGCACTTTCCATGTGTACTTAGGAGTAAATCTAGCCAGCTCAGTTAGGTCAGTTACAACAGTACTTGGATCAGGTAAAGTACCCCAAGGTGTTTTTGATCCTTGAACTACTTGAGCACCAACGACTTTAACTGGCAGTTCCATAACTGAAGTAGATCCATCGGCAAAGGTCAGTGTGGCTAAATGATTATTTGTTCCTAGCTCAGTCGTTAAAACTGGCTCATTAAATCTGGCAGCTGATAATTTGGCTTGTTTTTGTGCCTCAGCAGAAAAATCCCCTAGTGCTTGTTCGGCTACTACTTGAGCACCATAATTCACGGTTAGTGGTGTTCTTGCTCCTTGTAATACATTGGCTGAACGCTCAGCATCAGACGGTTCGACTACAAAACTTGCAGGTAATTGCTGCGTCGCGTTATCACCATAAGTTACCATAACCACACCTCTGACAGTGTGATCTTGATCTTCTTTAGGATCAACATCAGGTTCAGCTAGCCACCGATAAGTTACTGGATGATCGGATGTTCCAAACCGGTTCAATTCAGCTACATTTGCTACTAAATCTTCAGCATTTACTTTGGTTCCCCAAGGTGTTTTTAGATCTGACTTAGCCAAAGCGCCTAGAACTTGGACTTGGACTTGTGAATTTAAAACAGAGCCATCGCTAAAATCTAACTGGACTGGGTAAGATCTTTCTCCGGTCGTTGATGTAACTACTTCTTGCTTAAATGATAGTGCAGTTACCTTAAGGTTGGTTTTTTCTTCAGCAGTCAAAGCCTTATCAGCCTCTCTAGCTGTAACTTTGGCACCATAATTAACAGTCATTGGATGCAAAACAACTTGAGCAGTTGCAAATTTCTCACTATCTGACTTTTTGACTGTCACTACTACAGGGACCGTTTGAGTAGCTCCATTTTGGTAAGTTACCAAAAGCGTACCTGTCTCTTGATGTGATCCTTTGGCATCTGGAGTTACATTAGGTGCTTTTTCCCAACTATAATCTGTGCCAAAGCGTTTTAGTTGCTCGACATTTGACACAGTTGTTTCAGCAGCTGGCACCTTGCCCCAAGCAGTCTCGACGTTATCTTTAACTTTAGCACCTAATACTTCAACTTTAACAGGTAAACTCGTAGTTGAGGTATCCGCAAAAGTCAAAGTTGCTAACACATCTTTAGTGCCCTCCACCATAGTATCTACTGGCGTCGTAAATGTTACTTTGGTTACATCAAATCGAGTTTTATCTTCTGATGTCAAAGCTGCCATTGCATCTGGAGCTACACTCCCATAATTGACTACTACTGGTAATAAGTGTTTATCAGGTGCTTTTTCAAAAACAGTAGCTTGAGAGTTTGACACTGTCAACACTACTGGTAAAGGTTGGACTACCTTATCTGGATATGTCACATCAACAGTCCCAAAAACTTCATGTGCTTCTTCTTTAGCCGGGGTCACATTTGGTCGCTGTGCCCAAGTATAAGTTGGAGCATATTGGGCTAAAGTTGCTGTATCATTCACTAAGTTTTCAGGGTCTGGCAAAACATTCCAAGCCGTCGTAACATCTGTCTTAGCTGTTGCACCAACAACTAAAACAGGCATTTCTACTAAAGTCGTCGAGCCATCATTGAAGACAACTCTGACAGTAGCAGTGCTGTTTCCTAAATTCGTCGTCATTACTGGTCTATCTAAAGTGACTTGACTTACTTTAAATTGTGCTTTTTGTTCTTTAGTCAAACTAACTTCTGGATCTACAGTTTGACCATAGTGAACTTTAACTTGAGCTAATGCCACATTGAAATCACTAGCTTGAGAATGACCGACTGTTAAGACTACCGGAACATCTTGTTTTGTCTTATCACCATAAGTAACTACCACTGTATTATGCACCACATGATCTGCATTTGCTGTAGGTGTTACATCTAGTGGCTCTTTCCAAGCATATTCCACTGGAGAGCCATCCTTATCAAATTGTGCTAAAGCATCTGTATCAACAAGTGCATCTTTAGCTGCGACAGGTGTGCCCCAAGGTGTCGTTAAATCTACCTTAGCTGTTGCTCCTACGATATTTACAGGTACATCAGCAAGCATCGTTTTATCATCTTTCGTAGTAACTGTCACAACTCCTCGAGCTTGTCCAACTCTTTTCGTTGATGGGCTCTGACTCCAAGTGATACTTTTGACTAGAGAACGCAAGGCTTGCCCACTGAGTACTTTACTATTATCATTTTCATGCCAACTTTGTAACTCTTCGAGCGATAATGGACGAAGATCATCATTTACTTCATTGACATGCATAACTAACGGTTTGAGTGTAAATTGACCATCCTTTAAATCGACACCTTCGACTTTTACAGGTACTTTGACCTCGATCTCATGGCGATAATTAGGGTCGAATTTATCGAGAAAACTTACTTTGACAACAGCATCTTTAGTTCCCTTAGTACTTAAATCAGGCTTTTTGACAAATGAGTAAGTCGCATCAGCTGGTAGAACATCGTGATTTGCGATCAATTCTTTTGGCTCTTGTAAAAAGACTGCATTTAGCGGATATTTCAGATCCTTAACAGCTACAGGACCTGTTTTGACTTGTAAAACTGTTCTTTGTGGGACTGAGTTTTCGACCGTGTCTTCACTTTTACCTAACTTACTTGAGACCCGTACAGTTACCTCTTTATCAGCTGTCAAAGTTTGATCATTCAAAGTAACATCAAATGGGAAAGCTTTGGCTAAAGATCCAAACGGTGTAGGAGTGACTTCTGTTTTACCCAAAACATTACCTTTATCGTCTGTCACAGTCACAACTTGAGGATTTTTTTCAACATTACTGAAAACCAATTGACCGTGAACCTTCTTTTCATCCCCATAAACATTTGAAACATTTGGCGTCGAAACGTACGGATCAGTAGAATCTGAATCTTCTTTTAAATTTGGCAAAGTATCGCCATCAGAATCGTTAAAACTAAGAACACTCGTTGCCAAAGAATACTTTTGCATTCGACCAGTTGGATCAGAATAGTAATGGCTAAATAGCAGATTATTACCGGTAGTCCCTTTTTTAAGCATTTCTGTATAGATATCATTTAGCTTCTTATTTAAGTGATAGACCAAACGTACCATTACCGGACGCCCACCGACCAAAAGAGTATTGTTGAACTGAACAAAATCGTTGAGATTCGTAGGATTCAAAGTTCCAGTCCCATCCAAATTCAAGGGAAGATCTGCGACCTTTTGCATTAATTTAGAATGATAAGTTAATGGCTTATATATGTTATTGATAAGGTTATTAGTGATCGCTTCAAATCCATAAGAACCGTCGGCTGTCCCTAATCCAGCGACTCCTTTATCTAATTCGACCGTATAAGCTCCATCCTCTTTTTTCTCTAAATATGGTAACAAATTGGGATCGACCGTATAATGGAACTGAAATTGCCAATCATTTGAATACGACCACATCGCGCTTTTTTGTGCTTGATAGTATACAACTAAAGCACCATTTTTCCCGACACTTGGATCATAATTAACATTGGAGTGGGCTCCGATAAACTTGCTCTCTTCAGTACTTGTGACCGGTACTTTTACTAAAGGATCGTTAGGCCCTACCACATAGCCTTCATTATTAGTGGCCAATAATGCCGTTTTACTTGAGTCATCATAAACATAGCCATTGTATCCAAGGGGTTCTGTTGCAATATTAGCTAACTTAGGATAGACATTTTCAAGTGTGTCTTTTAGCATGATCTTTCCGTTTTTAGCTACTACGGGCTTACCTGAATCCATCACACCACCGTCAAAAAGCCCGTCTCTTCCATAAACAACATTAGCTTCCCAGATATTAGTAAAAGCTCCATTATTTTCTTTAACTTGAGTAAAATTGACGGTCTCGTTTGGGTGGTCCTCGGGACTAAGAGAAACTTGAGCGACTTTATCAGCTAAACGTGCATCTAATTGCAAGCGCAACTTGTAAGCAGGCGATGAGATAGTTGTCATTGTGCTTCGATGGATAGTTGCTGTAAAAGGGATCGCATTTCCCTTCATGACTTCTGGAGTCAACATAGCTGGATTGATCGTCATCGAATACCATTTACGATTATAACTCAATTGTGGGGTATATAACCCACTCTTATTAGCAAGTGCCTTAGAAGCATCTGCTTGCCATTGAGATGATACTTCTTTTGAACTTTGCTCTACCGTTTCTGTAGTCTCTTCTCCAGAAGAGGGCACAGGCGTAGCAACTACAAGATCAGCTTTTGGAGCTTTAGCTTGGGAGTTAGTGCCATCAACTGTAGCTACGGGAGTTTTTTCAGTACTTGTTTGTTCACGACTTGTCTCAGTCTGCTTTGCTGAATTTGCTGAGCTAGAATTTGGAGTTACTGAGCTTCTTTCTCCCTCTTTTGAAGTATCTTCTGTCGCTACTTTCTGAACTTTGTCTTCATGTTCAGATGAAGTACTTGAATTTTTATCAGTTGCTAAAGCACTACTATCATTTGTCTTGTTTTCCTCAGCCATAGTAACATTTTTATTATTTAGGTCTTCAGAAACTGGAGTAGGCGAAGTCATTTTACGTTCAGATTGTTTTGGAGAGCTTAAAACAACTTCTTGTTTTGCTGTCTCATTGCCAGAGGTCGTCGTCTCACTTGCAGTGTCAGCTTGTGGTGAAGTCGTCTCAGCTGCCATCGCATTATGTAAACCAGCATACATTGCAAAAGTCGAGCTGATCAAGACTGAAGCTACACCGACTGTTAATCTTTTGATCGCAAAATGCTGTTGTTTTGCTTCAAATTTTTGTGCTTGAAGATAATGATTTTTTTTCGAAAGCATACGCTCACCTTCCATTAATTATTTGAAATCAAGTATCTGTTCTAGAGATGCTTGGTAACTTGTACATATTTTAGCGATTTGATAACAAATAATCAATGGATTTAATTACTTTTATGTAATTTTGTTCAATAAAAACTTATTAATCCATTAAAAAAATAATATAAATAAAAATACATTTAAGATTAATATCAAAAAAACACCTCAGTAACCTGAGATGTTTTTCTGATATTAATCTTTTGTTCTGATCGTAAAGCTACGTTCACCAGATTTTTTAGTAAAGCGGTCACGTGGCTCATTTCGACGTTTTTTCTTATTATCCCGATAATTTTTTGATCTATTTTGATCACGTTTATGATTGAACTTATTATTACGCCGGCTACCATAGCGTTTGTACTTACCTGTGCTACTATTCTTACGTCTTGGTAATGGACGCTCTGGTGTGATCTTGACAGGTACTGAACTAGCATCGTCTTTAGTCATATTGTTCAACAAAGCAGCAACTAGATCTACTTCATCGTATTCTGCCAATAATTCCTTGGCTTGAGTCTCATACTTAGAAGTTTCTGTCTTAGCGACCAATTCCTTGATATCATCTAGAGCAGATGATACTTGGCCGACAAAAGCTTCTTCTTCTGTCGGCGGACGTAAAGGATCCATACGTTTCTTGGTCAAACGCTCGATCACCCGAAGATAATCCATTTCGTTAGGTGTTACAAATGTCACTGAAACACCGTGATGCCCTGCACGACCAGTACGACCGATCCGATGAACATAGCTTTCTGGATCTTGTGGGATATCGTAATTGTAAACATGTGTAACGCCTGAAATATCTAAGCCACGCGCTGCCACATCCGTTGCGACTAAAATATCCAATTTACCTTCTTTAAAACGTTTGAGAATGCTCATGCGCCGTTGTTGTGAGAGATCACCGTGGATCCCAGCAGCATTATAACCACGTGCTTCTAATCCCTTAGATAATTCATCGACCCGTCGCTTAGTCCGACCAAAAACGATCGTCAGGTCTGGCGCTTGTACATCTAAGATCCGCGTCATGATATCAAATTTTTCATAATCACGCGCTTTAATGAAATATTGGTCTACAAGATCTGTCGTCAACTCCTTAGCCTTGATCTTGACGATCTCTGGATCTGTCATGAACTTTTCACCGATCCGCAAGATAGCTTTTGGCATCGTTGCTGAAAATAGCAATGTTTGACGCTCATTTGGAATATTTGAAATGATTTTTTCAATATCATCTAAAAAGCCCATATCTAGCATTTCGTCAGCTTCATCGAGAACTAACATCTTGATTTTGCTTAGATCGATCGTCTTACGGTTTATATGATCCAATAAACGACCTGGCGTACCGACTAAGATCTGTGGTGGGTTCTTTAACAACTTGATCTGACGTCTAATATCGGCTCCACCATAAACAACTTGTACTTTTGCACGCTTGTCTTTGCCTAAACGATAGAGTTCTTCTTGTGTTTGGATCGCCAATTCACGTGTTGGTGAAATGATGATCGCTTGGATAGCATGCTCCTTAGGATCGATATGCTCCAAGATAGGTAAGCCAAACGCAGCTGTCTTTCCTGTCCCCGTTTGAGCTTGACCGATCACATCTTTGCCTGAAAGAACCAGCGGGATCGTCGCTTCCTGAATTGGAGTTGCTTCCTCAAAGCCACTGCGCTTAACAGCTTTCAACAGGTCTTCTGAAAGACCGAGTTCATCAAATTTCAAAAATTATTTCCTCCTAGTTTTGGTGGTCCAAGCCACCTGTCTGCACAAAATAACAGACCATAAAACTTCGCAAAAGCCCGCTAGCCCGCAAAGTTCATCTTATAATTATTCATTTTGTACGTATCATAATAGCATAGCATTATTATTCGCTCTTAGCAATCTTCTTTAAAACTTCTTCCAAATGGATACCATGACTTGCCTTTAATAACACAACGTCATCTGAGGTCAACTTGGTCAAGAGGTCTTCTGATAGATGCTCCTTTTCATCTGGAGCGTAGCAATGGATCTGCGTACTATCAAACTTAGCTAACAATACCTCGGCCAAGCTCTCCATCAAAGGCCCACAGAGATAGACTTCACTGATCTTTGTAGGATCGATCGCTTCTGCTAAACTAGCATGCATCTGGCGCTCATTTTCGCCTAATTCTAACATATCGCCTAGAACAGCGATCCTTTTGCCAGATACTTTTACATCCGAAAAAGCGGTCAAAACCTCTTTGGCTGCAGTAGGGTTAGAATTATATACATCGCTTAAGATCTTAAAACCCTTTACTCCCACACGCCATTCGGTACGGTTTTTAGTCAGATCAAAATTTTCCAGAGCTTGTGCCATCTGGGAAACATCGATCATAAATTCTTTACCAACACTCAAAGCTGCTAATGCATTTTTTACGTTGTAAGCCCCGATCATTTTGATCGTGAAGTTCTCATCTGGCCATAGTGCAACTCTAAAACTCGATTTTGTAGCATCACTTACGATATTTGTCGCTTGTAGATCATCAGTTGTTTCACTTCCAAATGTGAAGGTAGCTTGTTTAATGTTATTAGCCCGCTCTACTAGTAATGGTTCATCACCATTATAGATCAAAAGTCCATCTTCTTTTAATCCATTTACGATCTCCATCTTAGCATCAGCGATCCTAGCACGTGTACCAAAAAATTCGATGTGCGCTTCACCGATCATCGTGATCACTGCCACATCGGGTTGTGCTAAACGGCTCAATTCATCGATCTGCCCAAAACGATCCATCCCCATCTCAACAACTAAGATCTCAGTATTTGGTTCCATTGATAGGATCGTCATTGGAACTCCGATCTCGTTATTAAAATTGGCAAAAGTTTTTTGAACGTTGAATTGTGTACTCAAAATAGCTGCGATCATATCCTTAGTCGTTGTTTTACCGTTACTACCAGTTACAGCAACGACTTTAGGATTTATCTTTTGTAAATAATAACGTCCTAGCGCTTGCAAAGCTACCAGTGTGTCTTCGACCAACAAAGCGGGTATATCATTTGGAATATCACTGTGGTCATTTTGCCATAAAACAGCACTCGCTCCATTCTCTAATGCCGAACGAACATATCTATGTCCATCCTGTTCACCGATCAATGGTACAAACAAAGCCCCCGGTTCTAACTGGCGACTATCAAAGCTAACACTAGTGATCGTAATATCTTCCCATGTTTCTTTAGCTTCTATATCTAAAGCACGAGCAATTTCGGATAATTGCATCTTCATGCGGGTGTTCTTCCTTTCTGCTGATCAGAAATGATCAACATAACTTTTTTTGTCAGTTCCTATCCATTGTATCACAAACGATAATAAGCTACAAAAAGGCACTGTTCACACAGTACCTAGTCGTTGTATCACATTTTTTCTAAACGCGCAATGCGTTCTTCAATCGGTGGATGAGTATCAAACAAATGCGCCCAAGTCTTGCCCTTGAACGGATCAGCGATATACATCGATGCACTACTTGCATCAGCCGCTTGCATCGGTTCACTATTTGAGATCTTGGCTAAGGCATTGATCAGTCCTAGAGGATTTCTAGTCAATTCGACTGCCGAAGCATCCGCAAGATATTCGCGGTTGCGTGAAAGTGCCATTTGTGCCATCGAAGCAGCCAATGGTCCTAAAACGATCGCTAATAAAGCTAGGACCAGCATAACGATCTCAAAGATCCCATTGCCACCTTCACGATCATCGCGTCTTCTGCTACCACCAAAAAATAGTGAGTGTGTCCCAAAATTAGCCAACATCGATACGACTGCTGCCAATGCTAAAGCTGTCGTTTGTAATTTAATATCATAATTTCTGATATGTGAGACTTCGTGAGCCATCACACCTTCGATCTCTTCTCGATTCAGACGAGCTAACAGCCCTGTCGTTGCCGCTACAGCAGCATGTTCAGGATCACTACCTGTTGCAAAAGCATTAGGACTAGGATCATCGATAATAAAGACCCGTGGCATTGGAACTTTCCCGACTAAAGCCATGTCTTCTACTATGTGCCAAAGTTCTGGTGCCTGACTGGGATCAGTGATCTCTTGGGCGTTGTTCATGTTCATGACTACATCTGTCGATTGCCCTAACATGACAAACATGTAAACAAAGCCCAATACAATTGCAAAAATAACACCCATCGTTGCACTACCTGCAAAAGCATACCCGACCGCAGCCCCGATCACACCAACTAGCAACAAAAATCCCAGCACCACAAAAACTGTCTTGCGTTTGTTCGAAGCTATCTGTTGATATAGCATCTTACATCCCTTTAATCAAATGAAACTTTTGGCGCTTCTTTTTGCTCCTCTGGAACAGAAAGATAATCGACCTTGGTAAAATGATGGATCTTAGCGATCAAATTGGATGGGAAAGTCAATAATTTTTGATTAAAAGCTGCTGCTGAAGAATTGAATAACTGTCGTGAATAAGCGATCTTATTTTCTGTATTAGTCAATTCTTCCATTAACTTGGTAAATTCTTGGTTCGCCTTTAGATCTGGGTAATTTTCAGATAGAGCAAAGATCGAACGTAAAGTATCCGTCAATTGATTAGAAACTTCCATCTTTGCTTGATGATCTCCATCTGGGATCGCAACTAGTTGATTGCGCAATTTGATAACTTCAGCTAAAGTTTCTTTTTCATGCTTAGCGTAACCCTTAGTCGTTTCGACTAAGTTAGGGATCAGATCGTTACGTCGTTTCAATTGCACATCGATCTGACTCCAAGACTCTTCTGTATAGACCTTTGCTTTTTGCAAGCCGTTATACATCGTAATATATACGATAGCTAGTAGTAAGATAACTACGACTAAAATAATCAAAGCCATTTAAATTCCTCCTTAATCTTGTTACAAAAAAAGCCAAGGGTGAAACCAATCACTCTCGGCTAGCGCAGTATTCATCACTGAATAGAATGACCACACTCCACAATGTGGCTCATTCAAGCACGCTACATCCGGTAGCTACATGTGCCCTGCTATCGACACTGACCACTAGTCGCCGCAGCGAAACGATAGATATCGTTTGGTCTATCTCGACTCATCGCATGTTTTTATTTTACCCCAACTGGTCTAGCGATTCAAGTTAAGAGTTTCTTAAGTTAAATCGTTTTATCCATCCGATGATGCTTGATGCCCGCATCTAAAAAACCTGTCCCAACAATATGATAACCCAGTTTTTTATAGAAAGTTTGCGCCTGATCTTGAGCTCCTAAAGTTAAGGTGTGGATACCATTAGCTTTAGCCTTTGTTTCGATAGCAGTCAAAAGTTGACTCGCTAGACCTTGTTTGCGATAAGCCTTTTTGACCGCTACTCGTTGAATATGCCATACACCTGGTTTTTCTTCGCTGACACGTGCTGTAGCAACTGGTAAGTCGTTTAGATAACCAGTAAAATACACTGGCCCTTTTTCATCCTCGAGCTCAAGTTCTAAACTTACGCCTTGTTCTACAACAAAAACTTCTTTTCTGATAGCTAGAGCATCTGTATAAATCAAACTTTCAAGTGAACTACTACTTTTGATCTCCAAAATGATCCCTCCTATAATTTTATTTTATTTTAACTAGAGATCTTAGCTTATTCAAGTAAGTGTTTTTACTTGAACTAATCTAAATCAGAACTATAATGTAGGTGTGAAATGATTTCACTATATCGTGGATCATTTTTACGGAAAGAGGCGAAGGATTATGGCTAAGAAACTAAGTAAAGAAGAACGTAAAGCTATGGCACGAAAAGCAATGGAAGCTCGCGCCAAACAACCTAAGCCACAAGCTGGCTCTGGCTTTGCAAAACTTGATTCTGATGCTGAACACCTACGCGGCTGATACCGTTAGATATTCACAATCTAGCACCTGCCTTGACAGGTGCTTTTTTAATAATGAGATTTTTTTGAGTTTCACTTCCCAATAATAGCCTTTTTATTCACTATATTCCTCCCAAAATTAAACTGTTATTCATTTTTTTTTGAAAAATTTCAGATTTTTCTAGCTCCCATTGTTAAGCCCAAGAAAGCGGTTGTCAAAAACTTTCACAATTTGCATGTTTTTTACGCATATGCTAAGGTTTTTATATCACTTTTCTGCGCAAATGCTTAAAAAACAGAAAGGACGAATTTTATGACAGTCGAAATTGATGTAAGAAATGTCAGTAAGATCTTTGGGCGTCAAGTTGAAAAAGCTGAAAAATTGATCGCTCAAGATTTAAGTAAAGAAGAAATATTGAAGAAAACAGGAGCTACGGTCGGAGTCGACCGCGTTTCGTTTCAAATTGAAAAAGGTGAGATCTTTGTGATCATGGGCCTCTCTGGTAGTGGTAAATCCACTGTTTTACGGATGTTAAATCAATTGATCCCTACAACTTCAGGTCAGATCATCGTTGATGGTCAAGATCTGACTAAATTATCGAAGAAAGAATTACTTGAATTTAGACGTAATAAAATGAGTATGGTCTTTCAAGACTTTGCCCTTTTCCCACACTATACTGTGCTTGAAAATGTGGCTTACGGTCTTGAGATCAAAAGTGTCTCAAAAGAAGAACGCCTCAAAAAGGCCCAACATGCGCTTGAATTAGTTGGACTTAAGGGTTACGGCGACCAATATCCCGATCAATTATCTGGTGGGATGCAGCAACGCGTCGGCCTTGCTCGTGCCCTTGCTAGTGATGCACAAGTCTTATTGATGGACGAAGCTTTCTCGGCACTTGATCCTTTGAACCGTAAGGAAATGCAAGATGAGCTTTTAAGGATCCAAGCCGAGTTGAATAAAACCATCGTCTTTATCAGTCATGATCTAAATGAAGCCTTAAAATTAGGAAATCACATCATGATCATGCGTAACGCTAAACTCGTTCAAGTCGGCACACCAGAAGAGATCTTAACTTCACCTGCCGATGATTATGTTGAAAAATTTATTGAAGATGTTGACCGCAGTCGGATCTTGACCGCTGAAAATGTGATGATCAGCCCTGCAATGGTCAACATCGAAAAAGCTGGTCCACGGACTGCACTGCGTGAAATGCGCGAAAATCACACTTCTTCGATCTATCTCGTCGATAGTAAATACCGTTTCAAAGGTATCGCTTCTGCACAAGATGTTTCTCAATGCCTTAAAGAAGGCAAAACAAACCTTTACGATGTTATTCAGACCGATGTCCCAACAACTACACTTGACACGGTCTTGACTGATCTTTTAGCAGATATATCAACAACTACGATCCCATTTGCTGTCTTAGATGAGCACCAGCGCCTCCGCGGGATCATCATTCGTGGCGCTGTCTTGGCTGCACTTTCAGGAAACGAGGTTGATGCTTAATGTTTAATATTCAAAAATTACCACTTGAAGATTGGGTCAACTCAGGAGTTGACTACTTAGCCAAATTTACCGAATTTTTTGATGCGATCTCAAACTTTATTGCGATGATCGCAAATGCTTTTCAATGGGTCTTTGACCTTTTCCCAGTTTGGCTCTTTATCCTATTACTGTTATTAGTAACTTACTACTTACGTCGGGACCAAAAGAAATGGGGCTTACTAAGTCTTGAGTTAGTCGGTCTATTATTTATTTGGAACATGGGATACTGGCGTGACATGACACAAACTTTGACTTTAGTTTTAACTTCATGTGTGATCGTCTATTTCTTTGGGATCCCACTTGGAATTTGGATGGCTAAAAATAAAACAGTCAAAGCGATCGTCCAACCGATCTTAGACTTTATGCAAACAATGCCTGCCTTTGTCTACTTGATCCCCGCAGTTGCTTTCTTTGGTATCGGAACTGTCCCTGGGGTCATCGCCTCAGTTATCTTTGCGATGCCACCGACAGTTCGAATGACTGATCTAGGTATTCGCCAAGTTCCAGCTGACCTGATCGAGGCTGCCGATTCTTACGGCTCAACTGCTTGGCAAAAATTATTCAAGCTTCAATTACCTTTAGCAAAAAATACGATCATGTCTGGTGTAACTCAATCCTTGATGTTATCTCTATCAATGGTCGTGATCGCCTCAATGATCGGGGCTTTAGGCTTAGGGACTAAAGTATACTTTGCTGTTGGCCGTAATAATGCCGGGGCTGGCTTTACTGCTGGGTTAGCGATCGTTATTTTAGCGATCATTTTAGATCGTTTGAGCCAATCTCTCCAAAATAAGTAAGGAGGGCTAGGATGAGATATTTAAAAAAACTACTATTACCTGTGCTTTTACTTGGGTTTATCCTGAGTGGCTGTAGTAACTCGATGCAAGCTAAATATGATGCTACTAAGGCACTTGGTCCCCAAGTAAACTATACGATCACCGGGATCGATGCTGGGGCCGGTGTGATGGGTAATACCCAAACTGCTTTAGAAAAATACGGGCTAACACAAAAAAACTGGCAGTTGCAAACAAGTTCAATAGCTGCCATGACTAGTATTTTAGATAAAGCGATCAAAAATAAACAACCGATCGTGATCACTGGTTGGGTCCCACACTGGATGTTTACCAAGTATGATCTAAAATTCTTAGATGATCCTAAAAAAATTTATGGTGAGAGTGAAGGGATCCACACGATCGCTCGCTTAGGTCTCAAAAAAGATCAACCTGGTTTTTATCGATTTTTAGAAAACTTCAACTGGACTTCAGATCAATTAGCTCAAGTCATGTTGCAAATAAATAATGGGATCGATCCTGCTCAAGCAGCTAAAAACTATCTCAAAAAGCATCCCGGTCAATTAAAGTCTTGGCTAAAAAACGTCCCTGAAGGTAAGGGTAAGACTGTGACCTTAGCCTATGTTGCTTGGGACTCTGAGATCGCAAGTGCTAATGTTGCTAAAGCTGCCTTAGAAAGCCGTGGTTATAAAGTCAACATTCGTTCGATGGATGCTCAACCGATGTGGACTGCTGTAGCCACAGGAGCTGCTGACGCTTCTTTAAGTGCTTGGCTTCCTGTGACCCACGATGCCTATGCTGAGCATTTTAAGGGTAAATACATTGATGTTAGAACTAACTTGGAAGGTGCTAAAACTGGTTTAGCCGTTCCAACTTACATGACAAATATCAATTCTATATCTGATCTAAAAAATAAATAATAGTGTGCGACACCAAAAATAATGATGGACCCACCATGATGTTTTACATCATGGTTGGGTCTTTTGCTATTTCTTTGGCAAACACATTTGACTACATGTATTTGCACTAGTTATTGCTTTGAAGAGCCATAAAGACTTGTAGCACAACCTTTTGTTATCACAAAAAAATAACGCCCAGTGGATATGACTATCACTAGGCGTTATCAATTTATTTTTAACCTTGAGCTGCGATCTCGTCAGCAAATTGGCTGTTATACAGATCAGCGTAGAAACCACCTTTAGCCATCAAAGCATGATGATCACCAGTTTCAACGATCGAACCATGATCCATCACGATGATATTATCGGCATCTTTGATCGTAGACAAACGGTGTGCGACCACAAAGCTCGTACGTGCTTGTAATAAACGTTCCATTGCTTGTTGGATCAACACTTCAGTCCGAGTATCGACCGAACTTGTAGCCTCATCTAAGATCAAGATCTCAGGATCAGCTAAAAAGGCGCGAGCGATCGTGATCAATTGTCTTTGTCCTTGCGAAATATTGGATGCTTCTTCATTTAAGACCGTATCATAGCCATCGGGGAGTTGGCGCACAAAGGCATCAACGTGCGCTGCCTTGGCTGCCCGAATAACATCTTCTTTAGTGGCATTCTCACGACCATATTTGATATTATCATAGATCGTCCCAGTAAAGAGCCAGGTATCTTGTAGCACCATTGAAAAATGTCCACGTAGATCTTCACGGGTAAATTTCCGTGTATCTTTTCCATCCAAACGGATCGCACCATCATTGATATCATAAAAACGTTCAAGTAAATTGATCAGGGTCGTTTTCCCAGCCCCAGTTGGACCAACGATCGCGATCTTTTGTCCAGGCATTGCCTTGAAGCTAAAATCATCCATCAAGATCTTATCGTCGGTGTAACCAAACTTAACGTGATCAAATTCAAGTTTAGCATTAGTTTGAATATCTGGCTTTGTTTCAGTAGCAGGATGCATCTCAGGTTCATCCAAAACTTCAAAGATCCGTTCAGCCGAAACGATCGTCGCTTGGATCGTATTAGCTAAGTTAGCCAATTGCGTGATCGGTTGGGTGAATTGGTTGACGTATTGCAAGAAAGCTTGTACGTTACCTAATGTGATCGTGCCATTTGAGACTTGGATCCCCCCAACAACAGCAACTAGCACATAACCGATATTTTTAACAAGATTCATCAGTGGCATGATCAGCCCTGAAATAAATTGTGCCTTCCATGAAGCCTTGTAGTAACGTTCATTTTCAGCTTCAAATTCAGCGATCATATCATCAGCCTTATTAAAAGTCTTAACGACTGTATGACCTGCATAATCTTCTTCGACAAAGTTATTCAACTGTCCCAAACTCTTTTGTTGAGCTGCAAAATGTTTTTGCGAACGTGGGGCAACGACTGCGACTGTAACTAACCCCAGTGGGATCGTGATACAAGCGATCAAGGTCAATTTCCAACTGATCGAAAGCATCATGATCAAAACAGCAATAAAAGTCACTGAACTAGTCACTAATTGTGTCAAACTCTGTTGGAGCGTCCCCCCGATATTATCCATATCATTGACCGCACGTGACATGATATCCCCATTAGAGTGGGTATCATAGTATGAGATCGGCAGACGCTGCATTTTTTCTTTAAGATCTTTACGTAAACGGTAGACGATCTTTTGAGAAATATTAGCCATGATCAGCTGTTGGGCAAAACTCAAAACAGCTGCGATCGCATAAAAGCTTCCGACGATCAATAATATGTGTGTGATCGCATCAAAATCGATCGGCAAACTGGTCAAATGTTTTCCAGTTTTCATCTGCTTATAGCCCAATAAAACTCCATTGAAGATCTCTGTTGTGGCTTGACCTAAGATCTTTGGCGTAACTGTTTGGAAAATGACAGAACTGATCGCAAAGATGATCACTAAAAGTAAGCCCCACTTCCATGGACTCATATACTTGATCAATCTAAAAGTCGTCTTCCAAAAATTCTTAGCTTTCCGATCCATTGGATCTTTTGTACCATGTCCGTGCACTAGTGCTCATCTCCTTTCTTTAATTGTGATTCAACGATCTCTTGGTAAGTCTCGTTATTTTCTACTAATTCATCATGTGTTCCTTGGCCTACGACCTTACCTTCATCCAAAACAATGATCTCATCAGCAGCAGTGACTGTTGACACACGTTGTGCAACGATCACTAATACACTCTTTTGGATCTCAGGATCGTTTTTCAAGCCTTCACGTAATTTAGCATCTGTCTTAAAATCAAGTGCTGAAAAAGAATCGTCAAACACATAGACCGCAGCTTTTTTCATCAAAGCACGAGCGATCGCTAGCCGTTGCTTTTGACCACCAGAGAAATTGTCGCCTCCTTGTTCTACTTGAGCATCTAAACCATCTGGTAGTTCGGAGACGAATTCTTTTGCTTGCGCTAATTCTAAGGCATGCCACATCTCTTCATCCGTCGCTGTCTCATTGCCAAACTGCAAGTTACTTCGGATCGTTCCTTTAAAGAGCACAGCTTTTTGCTGTACAAATGACACATGCTCATGCAGATCACTTTGAGCTACCTCTACGATCGAAGTTTCATTTAAAATGATCTGTCCAGCAGTTGGATCATATAGGCGTGGGATCAAGTTGACCAAGGTCGATTTACCTGAACCTGTCCCCCCGATCACAGCTAACATCTGCCCAGCTTTTGCCGAAAATGATACGTTCTCTAAAGCGAGATTTTCTGCATTTTCATACCGAAAGCTGACATTGTCAAAGACCAAGTGACTTGGTTTATTTTGATCGATCACTTGATCACCAGTTGTTTCGCCGATCGAAAGTGGCATCTCCAAAACTTCATTGATCCGTGCAGCCGCCGCTTGACCACGTGGGATAAAAACAAAGACCATCGACAACATCATAAAACTAAATAAGATCATGCTGGCGTAAGTCATAAATGAAACTAAATTACCAACACCCATTTCTTGGGCGCCGATCAATTTAGCCCCAAACCAAACGATCCCCATGTTCGTTCCGCTTAAGATCAAAGTCATGATCGGAAACATCAAGGATACGATACTAAAAACTTTGATCCCCGTTTTTGTATAGTCTTTGTTGGCATCATCAAAACGTTTTTGTTCAAAATCATCTCGTCGGAAAGCCCGAATGACCCGTACCCCAGTCAAGCCTTCTCTAAAAGTCAAGTTGATCCGATCGATCTTTTTTTGTAGCCCTTTGAATAAAGGAACAGCAAAATACATAATGACCGCGATCGCCACTAATAGTAATGGGATCGAAACCAAAAAGACACCTGTCAAACGTTTTTCACTTTGATACGCCATAAAGCTAGCGCCGATCAGCATCAAAGGTGCCATTAACATCATTCTAAGCAACATGATCAACACATTTTGGATCTGTAAAATATCATTAGTCGTCCGTGTGATCAAAGATGAGGTCCCAAATTGATCGATCTCACGTCCACTAAACTGTAGTACCTTACGAAAAACGGCTTCACGTAACTTAGCCCCAGTTTTTTGCGCCTGAGTCGAAGCAAAATATACATTACCCACAGCTGCTACTAAGCCGACTGCAGCTATCAATAACATTTGAAGACCGATCTTCCAAATATAGGCTGTATCTCCTTTAGCGACCCCATTATTGATCATATCTGAGGTCAAAGCTGGTAAATTCAGATCACAGATGACCTGAATAAATAAAAAGAATACCGCTGCCAAAACTGCCCCTTTTGATAGACGCTTTTTGACTAACTTAAACATACGATTTTCACTTCCTCAAGATTAAATTTGTATAGTTATCTTACCGCCCTTGCTATACAATGTCAACTTACTTTACAAATATAATCATTTTTATAACAATTATTAAGAAAAATAGCTAAAAAGGGTAAGCAATGACTTTACGTCGTTACTTACCCTTCTAAGCTGCAAAAGCTCGTTTAAATTCCGCTAATGTAGTAGGATCTTGCCAAATATCAAAATATACCTGTTCAAAGACCCCTTTAAATTCTGTCCGCTTTAAACACGAATAAAAACTTTGCGCGACCATCTTAGGATCATTTCCCGGAGCGCCACATCCAAAAGCTCCTAAAATAAGAACGGTCACTTGAGCTTGTTTAAAAGCTCGAAGTGTTTGCAAGATCTTGGTCTGCACACTCAATTGAAGTTGTTTTTGATCTGGCTTTTGCCCTAACATTTCAGTTATCTGATGAATATTTGGGGGACTGATCGCAGCCACATCGGCATAGCGCGCCTGTGACAATATCCTATCTTGCTTGGCATCTCGCAAAAATTTGACATGTTCAACATAGATCAGTGCTTCTGAATAAAACCCTTTCTTTGGATCTAGTTTATTTCTATAATAGAAGTTACGCCGATACTTACACAACTCCGGATATAAAAAACTATTCCGACACAATAACCGCTCCTGGCTATCAGTTTCCAATAATCGACTTCCGATCAAAACTGGATCAGCAAAGTCCATCACACCAACTTTTTTAGTTGCATTTATCTGTTGTAAACGTGTCAACAAATGCTTATTTTCAACCAAGATCTGCGTAATAAATTTATTTTGCGTACTCGTTTCTGGGAGAAGTTGTGTGATCAACTGTGAGCTTTGATCTAAACTTGGCATCTGGATCTGATAGAGATTCATCGCTTTATGCCCAAGTGCATCACTTGTTGCTTTATCCATCTCATCACCTCTTTTTACCGTTATTTAGTCCAGATCGAATATGACATTTCGTATTTTGTCTCTAGGCTTTGTAAATTGACTTTTGGGGCCTGATGAGCCATGTTGAACAAGGCGATCCCCTTAGTCAAATTGAGAGGCAAGGTGACCAACCTGATCTGATCGACTAAGTCACTACAAACAACTTGATCGATCAGATCTCCTCCCCCAAAAAGCCAAATACTTTTTCCTTCGCTGGCCTGCAATTGTGTGATCAAAGAACCTACATCGCCTGAAAAGCAACGCATATTAGCTCCCAGCCCCGCTAATGGAGCATGCGAAAAAACGATCACTTCTTTTTGCGTCATATTCAATAAACTATGATAGTAACATTTGTAGGTATTCTTCCCCACCAAAACAGTATCAAAATCTGGAGGAACTCGCCAATCTGTTACTCCTGCAGGCAAGTGATCTCGATAAAATTGCTCTAAAGCTAAAACACTTCCTTGCTCATCTGCAATATAGCCATCTAGACTAACGAGCACTGAGATAATTAAATTTCGCGTCATCTTTTCTGATATATCCTTTACGTTTAATTACGACTCCTAGACACCCCAACCAAACAAAGGCAGGTAACACTAAAAATACGACCGTTGCTTTAGCTGGGACATAGGAGATCTCTAACCGATTATGTCCCCGCTCTTGTCTTAATTTTAGCGCTCCGATCCGCGTATGTCCAAATTGAGCATCTGTCAATACTTTTCCATTGAGTACAACTTTTGTATTTTTATATCCGATCGCAGGTACGATGATCTCTTTAGCTTCTGTCGCATCCCATTGATAGACCAAAGCATCCTTAGTCGCTGTTTTAGTAAATTTTTGTTCTTGCATGATCACTTGTTTGCGATAATGCCGATAACCATGGATCTCGTCTTGATCAGTCAACTTTGTGTAAAGCGGTAAATAATCCGGCGTAGATTTTTGAACATAGTATAGACCTAACGCCAGATCTTCACTAAAGAACGCCTGCTTGATCTGCTGGGTATCATCGGTAAAGTAGATCGTATTTTTTTGATACATAAATTCTTCGGCTTCATCCCACACCGCTAAATTCTGCTCAAGTGCTTGGATAGTTTGAACAAAAGAACAGGTGACTAATAAGACTAACGCCCCGATCATCACCCGTCCATTTAGCCTTAGCTCGGTCGCAAACAAACCTATCGACATGATCAAGAGCACCGTATAGGGAACAAAGAAACGAAATGGAAACTGTAAGACATTAACAAATTCAAATGTCTGACTCAGCCATTTCCAAGGTAATAACCGCGATGATAGGATCAAAAATATCAAGGCCTCTAGCGATACGATTTTATTTAAAGTTGAGATCTTTTTCCAAAATATGAGCAACAGAATAATTTGAAGCCCACCCAAGATAACGATCCCAAACGGTGCAAGCCAATTTGATAAACGATAAGCACTCAAAGAAACAGCTGTCCCATACATATTTTTATTGATAAATGGTTGTAAAACAGTATTTCCAAAGTAGACCTCGACTAAACCAGCCCAAATATTAGCTGTCAACAAGAAAAATAGCCCCACTGCTAAGGCCATATGTTGTAACAATTTAATGCGTTCAGGCGTTTTGATGAAAGCATAGATAAAAGCAGGCAGGTAAGCCATGACAACAAATAAACTTGTCAAAAAGTGGATCTGAAACATCAAAGCCGTACACAAAGCCAATTCTAAAACATTGACCCGCTTTTCGACGATAAATGTTACTAATGGCAACAAGCATAGTGGTAATAAGGCAGCCGCCCAACCTGAAAATGCTTGTGATAGCGTCCAGTACTGGATCGCATATGTCGTTAAGTAAAAAAGCACTAAGCCTAAACTATAACTTCTCCTAAGTTTGCATTTACGCAAAAGAGCATACATCGATCCGCCAGCTAATAGATAAACAGCAATATCAGAGAGGATCTGGTAGTTGAACCACGTCTTACCCAATAACAACAAAGCTCCATTGAAATAAGCGACCACTGGGCCATAAAGAGCGTTGATGATCCGCCCCGACTGCTGAAAGCCATACATTGTTATGAAATAATGGAAATTGCCCTCTTTTAACTGCATTGCTGCTTCATAAAAACGATTATAGTGGAAGATCGAATCTGACCCTAAAAGCATTTTATGTGCCAACACCTGTGGCAAGACTAAGACGAGTGCACCAAGCACAATAACTAACGCGGGAAATAACTTTGAACGCATTAATTTAGACATCTTCACTTGAAGAACCTCTTTCAATAAAATGATAAAAATATCTCTATTTTTTAACTAATTTATTTTTATCTTTTATTATACACTCTTTTTGAAATTAAACGTAAAAAAACAACAGTTTAACTAAACTGTTGCTCAAATTTAAACTTTTATTTGAGTTTAGGACAAATAGACCGCTGCTTGTTGACCAGCTTGTCGACCAAACACTACCGTTTCAGCGATCGAGTTGCCCCCGATCCGATTATTGCCGTGCAATCCACCAGTGACCTCACCAGCGGCAAAGAGTCCAGCAATGATATCACCCGATTGATCTAAAACTTGAGCTTTTTCATTGATGTGTAAGCCCCCCATCGTGTAATGGATCGCTGGTGCAACGTGGATAGCGTAATAAGGTGCTTTTTCTAGCTTGCGCTGCATCCCAGTTGTTCGACCAAATTTAACATCTTGCTTAGTTTCGACCGCTGTATTCCATTGTAACAATGTATCTGCTAAAACGGTTGGATCTAGCTGAAGCTTTTCAGCTAGTTTCCTTGGTGTAGTTGCGCTGACGACCAAACCTTTGCTAGCGTAAAAATCGATCGCTTTGACCCGTTCTTTGACTCCGTGATCAAATATCAAATATGCAGCTTGCTCGGGTAAAGCCGTGATCTGTTCGGAAACAACTTTACGAGTCCCTAGCTCATTAGTAAAACGAACTCCTTGTTGATCAACTAAGATCGCCCCTTCACCTCGCACAGCTTCACCGATCAAATAGGTATGTGGTGTATCTTGTTGCACGGTCGGATGGATCTGGATCATTTCCATCTGTAACACTTGCGCTCCAATATGTTCTGCTAAAATGATCCCATCCCCAGTCGCTCCAGCTTGATTAGTCGTCTTGTACTCCAAGAGATCAGGACGATAGCGTTTGAGTAATTGCTTAGAGGCACCAAAACCTCCCGTTGCTAAGATGACTGCTGGTGCAAAGATCGTTTTGTACTCACCAGCAACTTGAATGTTTACCCCCTTGATCTTGCCAGCATCATCTTTTAACAGTTCTGTGACTGTTGTTTGGGTAAAGAGCGGAACTTTGATCTGGTCTAACAACCACAAAAGATTATTGACTAAAAAGGCTCCGATCGGAGCAGTACTCTTAGGGCGATGAGCACGTTTTTTCTTCATTCCACCAGTGATCGTCAAGTCATTTAAGATGATCCCATGCGAACGTAACCAATCGATCGCTTGCCCACTATGCGTCGTAAAGTAATTCAATAACTCAGGATCATTTAGGCGGCCCCCACCTTGGTATGTTTCTTGATAAAATTCAGCAAAGCTATCCACGATCCCTTCGCGCAACTGAATATTCGTTTCAGCTGCATTCATCCCTGAAGATGCTCGCATAGTGTTGCCTCCAACTGTAGGCATCTTCTCTAAAATAACCGGTCTTAGACCTAATTCTCGTGCTTGAAGAGCACTGACCAGGCCAGCTCCACCTGAACCGATGATCACAACATCATACTGTTCCTTTAGGTCACTTGGTGCACTTGGAGTAAATTTAAATTTTTCAGCCACGCTTTATAATAACTATACAAAATGCGGAATTATGTAGTTCATAACTAGAAAGAATATAGTTTTTCCTTTCTAAATCTCGCTTACCAGTAACACACAATACTCCCCACTAAATATTCACCCCACATTTCTCTTCCTAGTGAATATCAGTCAGCTACTACTGGTTTTCTTGCACTAATTCTATTTTATTGTAAAACACAAAAAAAGTGTAGTTCAAATTGAAAACTACACTTCATCTTATTTTATTTTTGATCCAAGCTTTTATCTTTAAAAATCATTTAGTGTTGTTTCTTCAGACAAAACCTCGACTAATTGACGTAAGATACGCTGAAAAACTGCCAGATCACGAACTGAGACTGTTTCTTCTAAACGATTTTGTAAAAGTTTCCAAAATTCGGAATTGGATTCCAATGCTTCGTGATATTTATCGGTCACAGAAAGATGTGTTACACGATGGTCTGCATCATCTAGCCTTTTTTGAATCAAACCAAGCTCAAGCAACTTTTTGATGTGATAATTCGTATTTGGAGTCGATTGCCCCAACAGTTTTGAGATCGTCCCGATCGTTGGATCTTTCAACTGATAGATTGCTTCCAAATAGTAGATATCGATCGCGCCGAGTTTTTCCAACCCCGGCATGTTGCTATTGCGATACTCGTGCAAACGCAAAACTTGGCACAAGTTAGTCGTCATTTTTTGTAATGAACTCATTACGTTAACCCCCTCTAAATCAATGAGCGCTGAAACTCGTAAGCTTAGCAATAAAATCTGATACGCTAATCTACTGCCATGCGCTCGCTTGCTGTAAAGGAAGGCATGACACACCCCTCGTAGATAGTATAGTTTTCACTATACTAATAGCAATTATATTGTACACTATTCTAAAATTAAAGTAAAAGATTATGATAAATTTATTTCTTCAAAAAAAGTCAATGCAAGTGTTTGATAAAGTCACTTAGCTCGGTTGAATCCATCTGATAGTTGCTATCGACCCATTTGAACAACAATGTTAAAAAGGCACCGGCTATCATATTTGCGGCTAATTTTTGGTCAGTTGCATTGAGCACCGTTTCTTCTATCCAAAGAACATTATGCAAACGATTATTTAAACTTGCTTCTAAAAGCTGTTCAGCAACCATATCGATCATGAGCGCATATAGAGAATTACTGCTATTGTTGATCGAAATATTTCGGAAAATATCCTTATCGCGAACGATCATTTCGATCATCGAATCAACAACATTATTCTCATCGATCTGCTCTAACCAGATCGTTTGAAAAACATAATGCAATAGATCGTATTTATCTTGAAAATAGCGATAAAACGTACTCCGGTGCACATCAGCTTCGCGGCAAAGTTGATCGACTGTTATCTTTTCGACTGCCTCATGATGCAAAAGAGCTAATAAAGCTTGCGCAAGGGCGTCTTTTTTTCTCACTTGACTCTTACTCATAGATCTATCCTTTATCCTTATCTTATCATTAGCATATCAAAAAGGTAGCTTTCCCTTTTTGCCTTATTAAATAATATAATGGAGTCTGCAGTAATTCAAGTACACATCAAAGTAAAAAAGGCAACAGCAAAAACCCAGACTGCTTTTAGATCTTTACTGTAGCCTCTTTTGCCACTTTTCTTAGCGCACCACTAATACAGAGATCGGTGCATGCTTTGCCATATAAGCTGCTTGGGATCCAAAGAATTTCTTGACGCCCTTCTTGGAAAGAGCTCCAATGATCAATAGATCTGGTTCAACTTTAGGAATGACACGCTTGATGATCGTTTCACCAGCATCCCCCTCAGCGATCACGACTTCGACCCGCTTGATCCCAGCTTGCAAAGCGATCTTGCGGTAACGTTCAACGTGCTTTTCCAATTCTTTACGTTCACCATGAATGTAATCAGCACTTAAGGCTTGGAAAACGTTCATCTCATCTGATTCAAGGATCGAAGTGATGCATAATGTAGCATCTAGATCCAAGGCTCGACGCATAGCTACACGAAAAGCAAGCTGTGCATCTTCAGAATCATCGACCCCAACTAGGATCTTTTTGATGTTTTTGATCGGTTCTTTGTCCATATCAACCATCCTAACTATAAATATTTTTTAACGTTCTTAGTATAACACATTTTTCAATATCCGAAAGAATAAATTAGGCATTCCTAAACAAGATAAATTTATTTACATTGTCGGCAACCTGCATGGTGAAACTCTGCCGGAATACAGTCACACTCCAATTCTTCGGGTGCACTACTTTTTTTATCCTCAAGTTTGGCAGTTATTTTAGCGATATCACCCTGTGTTAAATTGAGATTTTCCACTAAATAAGCTAAGGTCTTGCCCACATGCATCTGACAAATGTTGCTAAAATTCTGCATCAACTGAGCATCGATCGTCGCTTGTTCTTGGACTAAAGGCGAATAGATAAAACCACGCCCCTCTTTTTTAGTTTCAAGTGCGTCTTTGGCGACTAAGCGGCCCAAAAGCGTTTTAGTCGTTGCTGGTTTCCAGTTTTGCTTTACTTCCATGATCTCGATCAATTGGCGACTAGTCGCTTGACCCAATGTCCAGATCACGCGCATCACTTCCCACTCAGCGTTACTGATTTCGATTTGTTCTGTCATTTGATCACCCTGTCACTTTATTAACTATAATTATACCACGTACGCGTAATATTCCCTTGTTTTAACCCTTAGCTACCCATTAAAAATTACTCTACTTGTCACTTAAAAAAACTTATCTTATAATGAATAGGATTCTTAATACTGAGAAAGGAATTTTCACTATAATGTTATTTGAACTCTTAAAGGCTTTCTTATTCGGGGTCGTTGAAGGCATCACCGAATGGTTGCCGATCAGTAGTACTGGGCACATGATCTTACTAGATCAATTTGTCCAACTTGATGTCTCAAAAGATTTTTACAGCATGTTTGAAGTCGTGATCCAACTTGGGGCGATCTTAGCCGTAGTCGTGATCTACTGGCACAAGATCTGGCCATTCCATCAAGCCGATAAAAATGCACATACTCAAGGTATCTGGCGCTATGTCGACAAAGATATCATAATCATGTGGCTCAAGATCTTCATTGCTTGTTTACCCGCTGGGATCATCGGCGTAGCTTTCAATGATACTTTTGAACGTCTCTTTTATAACCCGACCTGTGTAGCTATCGCCTTGATCGTTTTTGGTATTGCTTTTATTTTGATCGAAGATATACATAAAAATAAGCAACCTAAGATCACCTCGATCGCTGAACTTTCGTATTACACCGTAGTTTTGATCGGCTTTTTCCAATTGATCGCGGCGGTATTTCCCGGGACATCTCGTTCAGGGGCCACGATCGTAGGTGCTTTGATCTTAGGCGTTTCTCGGACAGTTGCGACTGAATTCACTTTCTTCTTGGCGATCCCTGTCATGTTTGGTGCTGCTCTATTCAAATTAGTTAAATTTGGGTTTAGCTTTACACCTTTAGAAATTTGGATCTTGATCGTCGGTCTAGTTACAGCCTTCATCACTTCGATCATTGCGATCAAGTTCTTGATGCAATATATCAAAAAGCATACTTTCAAAGCTTTCGGATGGTATCGCATCATCTTAGGGCTTTTGGTCATTGCTTATTTCTGGTTTATAAAATAATTTTATCAGCGTGTGAGACGCTGCATGAATAACGCGGGCTTTCCATGATGCGATCCTTACATCATGAAGGGCTCGCGTTATTAAATTATGATCGTAGTCGCTATTTTTTAAGGAATTTCAAAATTTGAGATGAATTTGCTTAATTCAGTTGTCTTTTTGGACCGTCTCCAGTAGAATCGTATTTACTAACTTTAAGAGGAGAATTTTAATGGACACAACAGTTTTGACCGAACTTATCGGACAGTATGGATATCTCGGGATCGCACTGCTGATCGCCCTTGAAAATATTTTTCCACCGATCCCTTCAGAGGTAGTTTTGACATTTACCGGATTTTTGACCTTGACTGCTGGTCTAAATATTTTGGGTGCGATCACCGCCGCTACGATCGGGGCCATTCTAGGGGCAGCGGTCTTATATGCAGTGGGCCATTTCTTATCTGTCGAACGCCTTGAAAAGCTCTTAAACGGTAAAATCGGCCAAACATTACGCTTCAAAGCTAAAGATCTAAATAAAGCAACTAACTTCTTCCAAAAAAATGGCGTTTTAGCCTTGTTCTTTGGCAGATTCGTACCCGTAGTTCGCTCTTTGATCTCCGTTCCTGCAGGCATGACCCATTATAAATTTACAAGTTTTATCATTTTGACGACTCTTGGCACCTTGATCTGGAATACTGTCTTGATCTTCGTTGGTCGTATGGCTGGTTCAGCCTGGCCTCAGATCGTTGCCATGATCGAGACTTATTCGTTAGTGACCGTGATCGTCTTAGCCCTTGCATTTGTAGGCGGTGGCTTTTACTTCTTTAATCGTAAAAAGGCATAAAAGAGATCTACATGACAAGATCATTAAGTTGAGCATACAGCACTAAAAATTAGATATTGAAAAAGAGATCAGAACCATAATTTTGGGTCATCTGATCTCTTTTTATCAGCACGTTTTCTCTAATAAAGTTAACTTTATAGATATGATCGATCACTTTCTTAGAGTGATACATGATTTATAATCATTACTGACCACTTAATTTGTCTGAAAAGACCTTAGAAACGCCCGCTAACTCTTTTAATTGTCTATCTAAGTTTTTAGTCTAATAAGGAAAATACTGTCCGTCTGCTTTTTTGCCTTCAAATATATGGATTTGTTCACTACAACTCATAGTTTTTTATTCCTATCCATGTTTTAAGTAAATACCCAACTCTAATGTCCTACCTCAGAAGCTTGTTATACTCCAAATGTAGATAGGGGACAAATGAGAATATGCCTTGATTTTGATTTATTCAGGTGCGTATACTGGTACTCTTTTGGTACAATATTGAGAGAAATTAAAAATTGAGTAATGAAAATGAGGTGGAGACTATGAAAGTTGTATTGGCGTGTTTACTGGTCACTGTAATCGTTATTATAACAATTGGAATAGTATCCGTACTAAAAAATAGAGAACGCTTGTCGAAAAAAGCTTATTGGTCAGTTTTACTCATTTTTTCACTTATTGCGATTTTTTGTGCAATTGGTTTACTCTTTGTATTACTCTTTGGGTATAATTCGTAACTGAATTTTTTGTAATAAATAAACAGCCCTAATAGCTACTCATAGGGGCTGTTTGCTTATTTTTCAATTGCTAAACTTACATATTAGAACTGAATAATTTTAATGCAGCAGTGGCATACGCACTTTTATATGTTAAAGGACTATTTGTTTTGACAATAGGTAAAAGTCGCCGTACAAAGACTCTATTGCAAGCTTTACTTTTACTTGGAAACATTTATCATGTCCTCTACAAGAGCGCTATCTAGGTCATCTACAGTTTTTTTATTCCAGCCTTTATTTCCTTTTCCGCAGTAGTTACCCATAACTTCCTATTGGAAATAATGCTCACCTCCACATTATAATAATCTCCATTAAAATCATAGATGTTAAAAAAGAGAGTTTGTATCAAATTTCTAAATTGAAATTTTGATACAAACTCTCTTAACTTAATGACATTACTACATGATCTGCTATTTTTTATGCTTGATACATATATTCACGTGTAATTGGTAAGTTGCTACCACTTGGTCCTTTCGAGATCAAGTACTGGATCACATCGATATTGCCCGACTCAAACGAAGCCGCACAAGCTTGCAGATACAGATCCCACATGCGAATAAAACGTTCATCTTCAATTTTTCTGATCTCAGGTAGTGCACGGCGGAAGTTTTGGTCCCATATTTCCAATGTTTTTTGGTAGTGGCGACGCAAAGTTTCTATGTCAGCTACTTGCATTCCTGCATCAACAATATGTTCGATATTTTCAGCCAAACCAGGTACATAACCACCTGGGAAAATATATTTATCGATCCACGCATTGACTGCCCCACCTTGTTGCCGTGTGATCCCGTGGATCAAAGCTACGCCGTTTGGTTTTAAATAATCGGAGATCTTTTGGAAATATTCACCTAGATTTTCCTTACCTACGTGTTCAAACATGCCTACGCTAGTGATATAGTCAAAAGGTTCATGTTTGAGCTCACGGTAATCTTCCAAAATAACTTTAGCCCGATCTTCTAGCCCTTCAGCTTTGATCCGCTGGGTGACTAGATCGTATTGTTCCTTACTTAACGTGATCCCAACAACATTTAGATCATACTCTTTGCAGGCAGTCAGCATCAATGTGCCCCACCCGCAACCGATATCAAGTAAAGTTTTCCCGGGTTTAGGATCTAACTTATTGATGATATGATGCACTTTATTTTTTTGAGCTTCTTCAAGCGTATCTTGTGGTCGCTTGAAATATGCGCACGAATAGGTCAGTGTCTTATCGAGCCACAAACGATAAAAATCATTACCGATATCGTAGTGGCTTTGCACATCTGACTTACTTTTTCGCTCAGTATGTGATTGTTTTGGTAAAAAGTGTTTGAGCTTACTATTGTTCAAAAAGCTATCAGCTGATTCATAGGCTGAGGTTATCAGGTCTTGGATCGAGCCTTCGATCTCAATTTCTTTGTCCATATATGCTTCACCTAAAGTCAATGAGGCATTATGAACTAACTCTCGCATCGAAAAATCTCGGTGGAAGGTTATTTTTACTTGCGGTTCACCATCTCCGTACCGTTCTGTTTTACCGTTGGCATAAGTCACTTGTACCGGAATGTTGAATGAATGTTCGAGCACTTCTTTTAACAAGAAATTATTAAACATCTAATTTCCGCCGCCCTTCTAAAAATAAATATAATAACATGTATATTTTAGCACTAGTCTTTACTAAATGTAAGCAACTAGATCTATTTATTTTTATCATCCATAAAATCGAGTAAATTTTTCTTTTTTGGGGTCTTAGTTTGCACTCCTTTCAAGAGTTGCGTTCGTGTGACTCCAACAAAAAACAATTCCTGTTTAGCACGTGAGACCGCTGTATATGCTAGCCCATGATTTTCTGGCTCTAAGACGTAGACTCGTTTAGCCCCACTCCCTTGAGCCTTGTGGATCGTTAAGGCGTATGCTAAAAGGAGATCTTTTTTAGCTCGATACAGGGGCAATTTATACTTTCCGACTTCAGTTTGGACCGTTACCGTGCTATCTTCATCATCATTTTTAAGCTCAAGTCCTATGATCTCACCAAATTCACTATTCGTATAGCCATAATTTTGAAAACTATCATCATTGTGATAAAAAACGACCTTTGCTCCGATAAAAAAGCCACCCCGACCAAGACCATTTTGAAAATAAAACGGCACAACTTTTTGCTTATCCTTTGATAAAATGCGATAAAATTGCTGATTTATCAAACCAACAGTCTTATTACGATAAGCCAAGATCATGCACTCTTCCAAAGCTTCGTGTTGATATTTAGCTAAGACCATTTCTTTACCGGTAGCCGTCTTAAATGCCTGACTGCGAGTTAAATAGCTGGTGTCTTTAGCTCGACAAGCAGCGATCAACTCACCAGTTGCTTTATCTTTACAGCGCAGATTGGCTCTAAAATAAAAGCAGGCTCCTTTAGCTTTTATCAAGGCCATGGGATCACCACAAACACTTAGTGCATCTTCATCTTGTGATACTGGCGGTAACTGTTTTTCATCTCCGACCAAAAGATAACGAACTTTCGTACTAAAAGTTTGGGTCAATTTTGCTAATAACTCCAGTGGCGCCATCGATACCTCATCAATAATGATCACTTCATAATCATTCACCAGATCTTCATTGCCATTTTCGATCTCATAGATCACATGTTGCAAAGTATCATTGTTAAAAAAGCCATGTTGCGCTAAATTCAGCCGTGCTTTGTGCGTCGGAGCTAAAGCTAAAGTCTTTTTAGGATCAAGGATCTGGCCCAAAGTGTAAGTTTTCCCCGAACCCCCAACACCTAGTAAGTTGATGATGACGTGCTTATTTTGAGCAAGCCACTTTAAGAAATCAAATTGCTCTTTGGTCGGTCGATAAGTTTTTGGCGGATGGATCAATGGCAACTTGCGCCGTGAGAGCTTACCCAATAACTGGCTAAAGTTTTGTTCATATTGGCATTTATCGGCTAAATGTAGCGTATGACTACAATTTTTCTTGCATAAATAGCCAAATTCCTTGAGCAATTTTAACTCTGATAGATCAGTCGCCTGACTTTTGGGTAATACTTCACCTGCTTGCTTTAAATAGACTAGATCATCACACCCCTTTAAATGCCTCTTTGCTGTTTCATCCAAAAGGTCGTTTAACTCCAGCAATCCAGCGATCTTTGGCCGGTCAAAAGCTGGGATCTGCAAAAGCGAAAAAACACGGGATCGTTCCCATTTGGACTTGAAGAATTCGTCTTCTTCCAGATGATCATTGAAGATCGAACGCAAAAAAAGATCGGGAAACTTAGGCAGATATTTACGGTAATACGTTCGTTCATCTCTGATCGAACACGACATGTAACCCTTAAACTCTAAAAATTTAGGCTTTGTGACCGCTAATTCTTGCCATTTTCCAGTCGCAAAGCGTTGTTTTTGGAGCTCACTCATCCCGTTGATAAAAAATTTATACGCCCGATATTTGGGATGGGAAGTTTTAGCGATCGGGGTCTTATTTTTAGCAAACTGAATAAATTTAAAGCGCATATGCATTGGAGATTTCCCCGTCCACTTAGCCAAAGTTTCAACAAAAAATTCCAATTTTGGGACTGCATTTTCTTTAGCTTGCTCTAAAAATTCAGCCAACTGGGTCTCATTTTTGAATTTGACCGCCGTTTTTAAAGCTAACTGATAAGCTGCCTCACGGTTTTTGGGCGTCTCAGTCGCTAAATGTGCCTCAACTAAGGGATAGATATTCTCCTCTGCTTCATTGAGCACAAAAGCACATTTAGCTAAAAAGTAATTGACCGAACGATATGTCGGTGCACTTTGTCGGATCTCATCAAAATAAAAACGCGCCTTTTGATATTGCTTTTGGCGCATTGCCTCACAAGCCTCTTGGTATGTTTTTCTTATTGTTTTCTCAAGCATCTTATCACCACCTTCAAAGTCTTAATAAAAATTTATATTACTTTTACAGACAAATAAAAAATTCTATGTTATGCTTTTCTAAACAGCTAAGAAAGGGAATACATTGCATACAGCTAAGAAAGGGTGGATTCGATGTTCAAACACATTAAACGTTTCTTATGGTTGTTTCTTGCGATCATTAGTTTTATCTTTGGAGTGATCGGAATCTTACTTCCAGTTGTCCCCCAAGTGCCCTTCTTTATTTTAGGCTTTTTCAGTCTCTCGAAGTTTTCACCGCGCTTCCACAACTGGATGGTGAATACTAAGCTCTACCGTAAACTCCAAAAATTTCTGGACGAAAAAATAGCTGAAGCTGAAGCGAGATCAGAGCATATCAAGCAAACTTGGTATCAAGTCCTTTGGCTAAAATTCTTATTACTCGCAAAAAATTAATGATTAACGCCCACAAGCAACGTCAACTCTTGAAGTTTGCGTTACTTATGGGCGTTATTTATTTTAAACGTTATTATCACCTAACGCAGCTTTTAAAGCCTGAGCTAGAGCACTTTCTTTAGGTTCATTATCTTGATTGATCTTCTTTAGAAGGCGTCGTTCTTCGTGTTTGGTCATCTTCTTGTTCTTCTTTTTGCCCCCAGTTAATTTTTCAGTCGTACCGTCATATTTACATCTGAAATAATCCCCATTCTTACCACTGACGATCAACATCTTCTTGTGACAAACAGGACAACGATGATTGGAGACTTTTGCCTCAGCTCGACGCTTATAATCACAACTTTCATTGGTGCAGACCAGTAATTTGCCATCCCGAACCTTCTTTTCCTTCAAAAAGGCACCACATTTTGGACATTTTTTCTTAGTCAATGAAAAGTCTTGATATTTTTGTTGACTATTCTTCACTTCACGAACTAAACGCTTAGTATCAGTTTCGATCTCACGTAAGAATTTTTTGCCATCATAATTGCCCTTAGCGATCTGCTCAAGTTGTCGTTCCCACTTTTCAGTCAATTGTGGGCTAACGAGCTCTTCATTGACCAATTCAAGCAATTGTTGGCCTTTTTTAGTCACCCGTAAACTATTATTAGTTCGTTCCATCAGTTCCGATTTGACTAATTTTTCGATGATCTCCGCTCGTGTCGCTGGTGTCCCTAAACTATAACGCTCCATTTGCGCTAAAAGCGAACCTTCACTCAATGGCTTAGGCGGGGTCGTTAAGGCTTCTTTGACCGTAAAGCGAGGAGAAACTTGCATACCTTCGCTAAATTTAGCTACTGGCTTTTCTGGTGTTGTATCCTTTTTCCAACCAGCTTCAATTACTTTTGTTTGGGTCAATTTAAAATGTTCCTTACCAAAAGCAAATACGATCTTTTCTTGACGTTCTTTGTGAAGTGGTGCAAATAAACCCACAAATCTTTCAGCGATCAAAGTATAGATCCGATGTTCATCACTGCTGAGCTTATTATACTGGGGTAACTGTTCAGTTGGGATCAAGGCATGGTGATCTGTCACCTTAGTGTCGTTAAAAGCTTTATTTTGAACGACTTTTGCTCCCTTAACAGCATATTGCTTGGCTTCTGGAAATAGTCCTTTGATCGCATGTAATCTATCTTTTAACGTCGCCTTTAGATCATTAGACAGATATTTACTATCAGTCCGAGGATAAGATACGATCTTGTGAACTTCATATAAACTTTGCACTAATGACAAGGTCTTTTTAGCAGAATAGCCGTACTTTTCGTTGGCAACTCGCTGTAATTCGGTTAGATCGTATGGTAAAGGAGCAGGGATCGCTTTATCTTTAGCCGTGATCTGCTCGACTTTACCATTTTGGGAACTCATCTTTTTAACGAGTTCATCTACTTCTTTACGCTCTTTTAGGACATGAGGATCTTTTTGGATCCGTGTCGCTCTTTGGTTAGCAACCTCGAGACTGAGCGTAAAATATTTTTGCGGGATAAATTTACTGATCTTTTCTTCTTGCTTAGCGACTAAAGCTAAAGTTGGCGTTTGGACCCGACCAGCCGATAAATTATCCTGGTATTTGACCGTTAAAGCACGTGTCACATTCAATCCGATCAGCCAGTCAGCTTTAGCCCGCGCCAAGGCCGAATAATAAAGATCATCGTAAGCTTTAGCTGGTTTTAGTGAAGCAAAACCTTCTTTGATCGCTTTATTAGTTTGTGAAGAGATCCATAAACGTTTGACTGGCTTATTGAAACGAATATATTCCAAGATCCAGCGCGCCACTAATTCACCCTCACGCCCTGCATCGGTAGCGATGATCGCTTCTGAGATATCTTTTCGTTTAGCTAAATTAGCGATCGCTTTTAATTGTGCTTTCGTTTTAGGTAACGGCTTAGTCCCGATATACTTAGGGATCATTGGCAAAGTTTCCATTTGCCAAGTTTGCCATTCATTTTTTAGATCTTCTGGCATCTTCAAAGTCAATAAGTGTCCAAGAGCCCAAGTAACAACATGATCTTTACCTTCATAATAATTTTTGTATTTTTTATCTGCGCCCAAGATCTTACTTAGATCACGGGCAACACTCGGTTTTTCTGCCAACACTAATCGTTTCATTTTTTTCTTCCTTTAAGTTTGATAATTTTTATTATCTAATTTAATCTACTTTTTTGCAAATTTTTCAAGCCAATGAAAAAAGTGGCCCAAATGAACCACTTTTCTGACTAATCTTTAACTACTTTGATCGGTAATAAGAATTTTTGCCACAGTCCTAGGCATTGCGCCATTAACTCTGGATAAGCTTGTGGTCTGATCTTTTGCCCATTTTGGGTCAAAAACTCAAACTCCACGCCACCTTTTTCAGCTGTATAAAAATCAGTCGGTAAAAACTCATTTTTAGCATAAAATTTCAAACGTCGTAAACGCTCCTGGTTGTTAGTCGCAGTTTCATCAGGCCTTTCCGCACTTAAGCCGATCACTTGACCTTGATAACGCTCTTTTATCAGCTTCATCAAACCACTGCCATGCCCTTTAGAACGCTCAGTCTCTTTGATCGCCAAAAAGAACACATAGACTAGTTCGGCATTTTTGACCGTATAGATAAAGCCGACCCAGTTATCATCGTCATAGAGACTACAAAATTCGGCTATCTCAGTCTTAGTACGCTTTTTTAACAGCCAAAATGGGATCCGTTCTACGGCTGGAAAAGCACTCAAATACAATTCTTTTATCTTAGGTAGATCAGCTGGTGTTGCTGTAACTAATTTCAAAGTCATAATATCCTCCTCATCGCTACTTCTCAACTATAGCAGACCTCTCCTAATAACTCTAGCCTTCTTGATAGAGAGCTTTTACAGCTTCGATATCTTTTGGTTGGATCGAATAATATGATCCAGCCGACTGCATCACTGAAACATTTTCATCATCATGCGCCAAACCGATCGCATGCCCTAATTCATGTTCTGCTGTATTAGTTATCCGCAATTGCGAATAACCATACTGTGCATTCAGTAAATAATAGGAATTGAGATAGACATCTGCACTGGTCAGATGATTCGTCAATTGATTTATCATGGTATGCGTCACCCCAGCAGCACTGGTATTGGCATCATTTTGTTGTTTTAAAATGATCTGGGCTCGTTTTTTATCATCAGTCAAATCAAAGTTAAAAGCCCCAGTTTGGTTCCAATTTTCGATCGCCCTTAAATAGGCAGTTCGGAAGCGTTCATCACTTGCTTCAAGATAAACAGTCGCTGTGTTTTTGCTCCAACGTGCGCCACTTGACGCTTGCGCATTGGTATCTTCAGAATAACTTTGCGCCGTCGGATCACTTTGGGATATGCTTTCAGTTTTAACATTCGGCAGCTTTCCTTGATCTGGGATGATCTTAGTTACCAAAGTCTGTATCTCACGCACAACTGGGAGCGCGTAAGGACTAGTCATAAACCACAACAAGCCTAAACTTAAGCTAGCAGTGATAAAAAGGGTCAAAAATAGATTCCAAATGAAACGTAAAAATCTGATTTTGCGTCACCTCGCAATTATTTTTTGCTCCCTGTACTTACTAATTGTACACAACTTTTGACTTGAAACTTTTAAAGAATTCTTTAAATTTACCTATGCCTGTTCCAAAGCTTGTTTGAGATCTTGGAGTAAATCTTCTTTAGCTTCGATCCCCACTGATAGTCGGATCAATTCATCACTGATCCCATCTTTTAGCCGGATCGCACGTGGGATCGCCCCATGTGTCATGATCGCAGGAACTTCGATCAAACTTTCCACTGAACCCAAGCTTTCTGCTAACGTGATCAAATGCAAGGATTCGATAAAGGCTTTTACATCAGCCCCATTTATCAATTCAAATGAGATCATCCCCCCAAAATCACGCATTTGTTTTTTAGCAAGTTCATGTTCTGGCGCACTTGGATCACCAGGATAATAGATCTTAGCAACTTTTTTGTGTTTTTGCAAAAATTCAAAGATAGCCCTAGTATTTTCGTTATGCGCGCGCATCCGGACCGCTAATGTCTTGATCCCTCGTTGTAATAACCAACTATCTTGTGGTCCTAAAATAGCCCCGATCGCATTTTGTAAGTAAGCTAATTTATCCCCGAGTTCTTGACTCTTAGTGACCGCTAAGCCTGCCACAAGGTCGCTATGTCCCCCGAGATATTTTGAAGCACTATGGACCACGATATCAGCGCCTAGTTCTAATGGTCGTTGCAGATACGGAGTTGCAAAAGTATTATCCACGATCACCAATAGTTCGTTAGCATGTGCCAAATCAGATAGTAAACGCAGATCAGAGACATGTAACAAAGGATTAGTCGGTGTTTCTAAATATAGTGCCTTTGTATTCGGCTGGATAGCCTGCTTGACTGCCTTTAGATCACGGGTGTCGACTGCTGTAAATTCTAGGCCAAGACGATTTAAGACTGTGTTTAATAACCGGAAAGTTCCACCATATACATCATTTCCTACGACGACATGATCACCCTTAGAAAATAAATTAAAAACGGCATGGATCGCTGCCGAACCCGAAGCAAAGGCTAGACCACGTGTACCATTTTCTAGCTCTGCGATCAACTGTTCAAGTGCATTGCGTGTTGGATTACCAGTTCGGGAATATTCATAAGCTGGTGTTCCCCCGAGCTCTGCTTGCTTATAGGTCGAGACCTGATAGATCGGTACACTCACCGCACCTGTTGTCTTATCATTACTGATGCCACCATGGATCAACTTTGAATCAAATTTCATTTAAATTTCCTCCTCAAATCGATAAATATGTTTACTTAAATAACGTTCTGAACTATCGGGAAAAATCGTGACGATATTACTGTTTTGGGGTAGCTCTTGTGCTAATTTTAAACTAGCCGCTAAAGCAGCTCCACTCGAACTTCCAACGAATAACCCGTTTGTCAATGCCAGTTTTTCGACTTGTGCAAAAGCCTCCTGATCACTTATCGTATAGATCATATCTGGCTTGGTCTTAGCAAAAAACGGCGGAATAAATTCAACTCCGATCCCTTCAGTCAAATGACTGGCAGGAGCGCCCCCATTTAGGATCGAGCCTTCTGGTTCAACTACTGCCGCTGTTAACCCAGGAAATTTTTGCTTTAAAGCTTGCGTAATTCCAGCAAATGTTCCCCCACTGCCGGCTCCAGCTACAAAAGCGTCTAAACTCAACTTATTTTCCGCAAATTCAGCAATGATCTCTGGTGCCAAACCAGTTGCATAAGTAGCTGGATTTGCCGGATTTTCAAATTGTAGCGGTAAGTAGCTATCCGAGATCTGAGCAGCTAATTTCTTAGCTTTAGCGATCGCACCTTTGATCCCTAATTCACTCGGCGTATGTACTATTTTTGCACCTAGCGCCCGCATCAACATCTGCTTTTCCTGGCTAAATTTTTCGGGTACGACTAAGATCGTTTTTAAACCCCGTTTTTGCGCTGCTAAGGCTAGACCGATCCCAGTATTGCCCGCCGTGGGTTCAATGATGGTCGTTTCTGTTGTTAACAGGCCTTTTTCCTGCGCATCATCCATGAGATACTCCCCTAAGCGATCTTTGATACTGCCACCTGGATTAAACATCTCTAACTTGGCATAGATCGATACATGATTTGGCGTTTCGACTGCAAGTTTCATCAACGGTGTCTGACCGATCAGCTGTGATACATCTTGATATATCATATTCTTCCCTTCTTTCTGCGATCTGAGTAGAAAAAAAGGGCGCAAACTTTAAAAAGTTTGCGCCCTCTTACGTTGAAGAGATCCCCCTAGTTACGTCAAAAAACTCAACGCAAATGGACCTTCTTCGCTAGCTGGCGCGAAGAAGGACAACATGTATGAGCCATATTGTCGATAACTAAAGTCTTCATCGTAATTCCTCTTTTCAAATCGTTACCAATACAATAACACTTACTTTTCGTAAATGCAATCCCTCTTGCAAAAAAATTTTTCTTTGCTAAAATTAAGCTAAATATTTTAATGAGGAGGAAATAACTGTTAATCAAAATATATTAAAATGTAATCAAACGCAATATAATATCTACAAAAAAAGATGAAATGTGAGGTAGATATTATGGCGATATTAAAACCAAAAGAAATGGCTGAAAGATTGGGCGTTACTGTTCTGACCCTACAACGCTGGGATAATAATGGGACTTTAAAAGCTTATCGTACTCCAACTAATCG